>DAOTUO010000009.1:0-7673 GCA_034436595.1 Anaerolineae bacterium
GGGACCCGATGTGCAGGTGATTGCCCCAGAGGGATTTAAGCAGACCATCATCAATGACCTGCGCCGTGCGCTAAATATTTATTTGGATAATGAGTAAAGAGAGGACAGGACTATGATTATTCGTTATATCGGGCATCCCTTTATTGATGTGGGCGTGGCGGTACTCACTGCACATGCCAATAAAACCTCCCCTGCCGATGTGACAGAGGATGATATTGAGGCATTTATCGCAGAGGTGCTTGATATTTATATCAGCCCTGCTATGAGTGGTTTTTTGACCTTTAGTGTTTTTTCTAATGCACCCTTTGCTCTTGTACAAGATGTCAAAAAGCCCGCCACATTTCCCAGACGGCGCGACATGCTCAATCGTTATTTTCATCTCTGGAAAGTCAAGCCAAATGAGCCTATTTTTGTGGATGAAGCCCTTGCCAATCCCAATGAGACCTGTATCTTTTCTGGAGACCCTGCCCTTGTTCGTGTTTCTCAACAACTGATTCCCATGATACCGGGTGGTAATACCTATAATTTCTTTCCAGAAGCACGCACGTTGTTGCCCATCAGTGGGTGGTGTATTTTGGCATTATTAGCCATGCCAATGGCAATGTTAACTTCTAAGGGAAAAGCCTTTGTGGTACATAGCCACGACTATGACCTTCTTCTATCTCTGACCAAAAAGATGATGGCAAAAAACGCCGTCACCTTTCAGATGCAGGGGCTAGAAAAAATGCCCAATTATAAAAATGCCAAGACCCACCTGATTGAAGCGTTGGTCGAGGTTCAGACACACATGACCGCAAAATCTGCGCTCACCGCCTATCATTTTGTCGGTGGTGGGGCTTCTCCAGATGTCGATATTATCCCACTCGATTCGATGGTCGTTAATTTTATCGCAGTGGCAAAACGCTATGAGAAAGCATGGAACGCAGTCGTTGGACGGGCATGGCGCATGGAAAAACCATCTAAAAAAGATGACTCTGAAGATGCCGAAACGGGTAAACAAATTGAATACACCGAGATGAATTATTTCTATGAGGGTTTATTCAAACTGCCCGCCGAAGCTCGTTCATTTTTGCGCCTGTATTTATTGCGAACACCCACCAGAAGCAAAGTAGACAAGCAAGACCCTCGTCATGAGTATTCCGCACTTCGTGAGCGCGAAGTGATTTCTTGGGAGCTAATTGGTAAATTTTTAGAAAAGGTGATGCACATGGATAAAGAACGTTTAGAAGCAATTAAGCAATTTGGAGACCGCCTCGCCCGTTATATTCAAGACCACGATGGACGGGCATATAAAAAGTTATATTTTGCGCGGGGTGATTATGAATTTCGCCAAGAGCTGATTCGTATTGCCAACACCGCCAAAGAAAAAAGCGCCAAAACGCTCATCCCATACGACCAATTTTTGACAATTTTTTTCATTGAAGATGAAACTGGATATGGTGTGCGTCCCGATTGGGGGCTGGCGAAAGACCTACTCCTCATCCGCATTATTGAGCAATTAAGCAATGAATGGATAACCAGCAACCCTACCCTATTGAGCGAAGAAGAGCCTGAGTAGGTTTTGAATAATGCTCTGTTTTGGACGTGATATATCAGGTCACTACGACCAAGAACACGATTATCAGGTTGTAGGGACGCGGCATGCATGCCGTCCGAAATAGCCCAATAACAAACTGTCAACACGAATAATTTATCTATCACGATATAAAGGAGAACACACATTATGTCTTTTATCACAGGCTTAATCCTCATAGATGCACCTGCCTCTGCATTAAATAATTCGGGGGAAGATATTCCCAATGCCCGCACCGATAACACCGCCGCCGTCAAATTTATTCGCACACCAGATGGCAAAACACATCCGTATGTATCGGCACAAGCCTTCCGCTATTGGTTGCGCCAAACACTGGTCAATGCCAAAGATATTGCGTGGCGTGAATCGCCCATTCAGCGCGAAGAAAAAATTGCCTACACCGAAGCCGACCCCATCAGCTACCATGATGATGACCTCATGGGCTACATGCGTGCGCCAAAGGGTGGTGGCAAAAAGAAAAAAGGCGAAGAAACACCCGATGGTGATGACAAAGCCACCGTTACCCGTGTTGCACCCTTCCGTGTGAGTACCTTTGTCTCTATTTCACCTGTGGTTATCACTGCCGATTTTGGCACAATGACCCGCCAAGAAGATAACCCTGTGCCATACGAACACCAATTTTATCGGACAACGCTGGTCGGCGCAGTCTCCCTCAATTTGGGTATGGCAGGCAAATTTTTCTATCGGCGACGCACAGGGTTTGTCAATTTAGACGATATGCGCCGTCAAAAAGCATCTGAGGCAGGCTTAGAACACCTCGAAAATGAAATGGCATATCGCCTGCCTGCGGATGAGCGCATCGCTCGGGTCACTTCCTTATTACGGGGGATTGGTCGCCTCGATGGTGGGGCAAAACAAACCCTGCACTATACCGATGTCGCACCAGCCGTCTCGATTAGTGCCATCATACGCGGGGGCAACAATCCATTTCAATATGTGTTCACCCATCGCAATGGCGTGCCTGTGTTTAATGTAGACGTATTCACCCAAGTGCTGAATGATTTAGATAGCCAAAAAACCCTACTATCACCTGTATTTATTGGCTGGAAGCCCGGTTATCTGCCAGAGGAACTCGCAAAAATACCTGTCCATGAAGCGATTCTGGTGAATACCCCACAAACCGCATTTGACAAACTTGCCAGCTATCTCGCAAGCAACCCTACCCTATTGGATGAATAAGCGCCTATGGAAACCCTGACCGTCCTCACTGTTCAAATAAGTGGGTGGGTCACATCTTTTAGATACCCCTATTTTACACAGGGGTATCAACCCACCTTTGAAATGCCACCGCCGTCTACTATTTATGGGCATTTGAGTAGCGCCATTGGTGACTATTTGCCCCCAGACGGCTGGCGGTTTGGCTATCGCTTTACGCATGGCGGGCGCTTTATTGATTATAAAGAGCATCTGCATTTTGAAGTACCAGATATTGGCAAACAACTCAAACCCGTTGACCGCGAATTGCTGTTTAAGCCCAATTTGCTGTTATATGTTCACCATCCCGATATAACTCAATTGGAAATGTTGGGCAATGCACTCACACACCCACACTATGCAGTCAATTTGGGACGTTCACAAGATTTGATGACCTATACCGATATTCAACTACGTCTGTTACAGCGGGCGGATGTCGGGTATTTTGAGCATACCCTGTTACCTTTACGCTATAGCACGCTGTTTAATCGGCGCATGATTCCGATTACCATGCCCCGCTATATCAACCCTCGTCGTGGGGTATCGCAACAGGCGTATGCCATGCTCACCGATATTGCCATATTCCCACCACCTCCCTCTGATGATGAGGAGGACGATGAACCCAACATCAGCTTTGAATCGGAAATACGTAGTATGGTCTTGTGGATAGACCCACAAAGTCCGCGCCATAATAAATACCCAACTCACCAACGGGCGATTTATCTCCATTCGTTCATAGATGAGAGATAACCGCATGAAAATTTATCCACACTGGCTAGATGATATGGGTGTCATGGCAAAAAGTGCCGACATGGGCGGGCAAACGCTCGTCCAACATACCCTAGAGGTGATAGAACGCCTTGTAGACCAACGGCGGTTACATCCCGCTTTTGGAGATAATTTATTTTGGGCGCGGGCATTTTGGGGATGTCTATTACATGATTTTGGCAAAGCCGCGCAGGGCTTTCAGGACTTGCTACAGGGTGAAAAAGGGCAATGGTCACATGATAAGCACCGCCATGAAGTCTTATCACTCGCTTTTGTGGATTGGGTGTTCCCAAAAGGACACCCAGACCGCGAATGGGTGATTGGGGTAATACTCGCACATCACAAAGATGCGAGCATGATAGATTTTAAGTATGGGGGCATGAAGAAAAAAGCCGATGTCGGCGATTTACAAGAACTATTCGATGAGCGCCACCTGTTTTTGGCACAACAAATCACTGAGCCTGTCAAAATGGGGTTATGGCGCTGGCTGGCAGAGTGTGGCGAAGCATGGGCGGATGAATTGGGGTTTGTGGGGGTGCATCCCACCCTCATGCCCCAAGAAGAGGCACGCGCACTATCACCAGAAAAAGCCATCTATACCAGCCTACGGGCTTTTTTTATGTGGAGAAACATATTATCTCCCACCGACAAGCACCTTGCCATGCTCTATCGGGGTGTCATTCTCACATCAGACCATAGCGCCAGCGCGGGTGTGGGCGCGTTTCCAGATATGGAACTCACACCAGAACATGCCAATAAGCCCTTGCACACGCGCACTCTGCATCATCATCAATCTGCCATGCAAACCGCGCCACTCGGTCACGCGATTATGGTCGCCCCAACCGGCAGTGGCAAAACAGAGGCGGCTATTTTGTGGGCAATCGCACAAATGGCACACCGCCCCGCCTCGCGCATTTTTTATACCCTCCCCTACCAAGCCAGCATGAACGCGATGGCAAATCGGCTTTCTTCTGCCTATTTCGGCATACCCTTTGGTGATGAAAAAAATAACCAAGTGACCATCCAGCATAGTCGTGCCACGCTCAAATTTTATCAGGATGCGATGGATGCTGATGAAAAAGATGCCCAAAAATCTAGCACCCGCGCCCGTGACATCAAAAACAAGGCACGGCTTAATTATTTCCCCATCCAAGTATTTAGTCCCTATCAAATGCTCAAAGCCGCCTATGCCCTTAAAGGGTATGAAGCACTCTTACTCGATTACACCGATGCACTATTTATTTTCGATGAAATTCACGCCTATGAACCCAAACGCTTGGCGCTGATTATCGGCTATATTGGCTATTTGGCGCAGAATTTTCGCGCACGCTTCCTTATAATGACCGCCACCCTGCCACCCATCATCAAAAACGCCCTCGATGCGGTTTTACCTAATGTAGCGACCATCCAAGCCGATACCGATGTATTCACCGCCTCACAACGGCACATTATCCAATTTGCAGATACAGACCTCCCTTCACACATACCCGCCATCATCGCCGATTATGCATCGGGGAAAAGTGTGCTGGTGTGTTGTAATCAGGTAAAAACCGCCCAGAGAGTCTATGAACACATTCGGGATATGGGGTTTGTGGTGCTATCCAATGAGACCCCACATGGCAATCTGATGCTTCTGCATGGGCGCTTTAACGGCATTGACCGCCGTGATAAAGAGGCATTGCTCATGAAATATTGTGGTGTGGATGACCGTTCACAGCGCCGTCCCCTGATTGTGATTGCCACGCAAGTCGTTGAGGTCAGCCTCAATGTCGATTTCGATACCCTCTACACCGAACCCGCCCCACTCGAAGCCATGCTCCAACGCTTTGGACGTGTGAACAGAGGACGCACAGAAAAAACCCTCTGTCCCGTACACATCATGACCATCCCCACCGATGACAATTATCTCCCTTACGATGACCGTATGGTCACACAGAGCATTGCCGTTTTGCGCTACCAATACGATGGCTTGCCCATAGACGAAGCGCAAGTCACTGCCATGCTAGGCGCTATTTATGCCGATGAGCCGATTTTGGCACAATGGCACGCCGACTATGACAAGGCAAAAGCCGAATTTGACCGTATTTTGACACTTATCACCCCATTTGAATCGGCAGAGATTAGCATCATGACCACATTTTACAAATTATTTGATGGCACACAGGTCTTGCCTGTGACGTTGCAAGAACAGTATGATAATGCCATCGAGCAAAAATTGTATATCGAGGCAAATCAATATCTGGTCAATATCACCACAGGGCAATATCATAGCCTCACCACCAAAAAATGGTCGTTGGTACTCAAACCACCCGATAAAGATGAGAATTTTTTTGCCATTGTGGATGTACCTTATGATAGCGAGTATGGTCTACGCTTGCACGATGCCATCGAGAAAGCCAAAAATCCTGATGAAACTAGTTTTGAGGATGAAGCCCCATGAATGACCATACCCATTTTACCGATGGATTCACTGTTCAACACCTGCGTTTTGCGGTGCGCCCCACCGAGAGCATCGTCTTTGCCGACCAATCGGGATCGCCATTGCGCGGCGCGTTGTATCAGGCGATGAGCGAGAATTTTTGCACCGAGCCATTCGTCATCAAACAATCGGAGCATCATGCCACAACCTGCCCCACCTGCTGGTTGCTCAATGCCGAAAACCCCGATAGCAAGCGGGGCAACCAAACCGCCCGCCCCATCACCGTCGAGCCACCCGCCATCAAAGCCTATCGCAAAGGTGAGATTTTCGATTTTGGCTTTAGCTTCATCGGCAAAGCACAAAACTTTATCCCTTACGTGGCGCGTGCCGTCCAACGCATGGGGCAAATTGGCATCGGTAAGGGACGCGGGCGCTTTGAACTTGTGACCATCACCGAATATAACCCACTATATGATGCCCACCGTGACCTCATGAAAAAATGGGTGGTACAACCGCCCACCTTGCAAATCACACCTGCACAAATTGGCGACCAGCTCAAAGACCTCTCGCCAGATAAAATTGTCATTCAGCTCATCACGCCTATGACCCTCATCCAAAATGAGCGCATGGTCAAAGCGCCAGACCCCGCCGTTTTTATCTCACGCCTTATAGAACGCATTCAAGCCCTCACCGAATCGTATGCAGAGACAACCACCCCCGCCCCGCGTGACGATTGGATGGTCTTGGCAGAGTCGCTCAAAGCCCATGCCCAAACCATCCGTATTACCTATGACGAAACCCAATGGGCAGAGGCTCGCAGTGGGAGCGTCCGACAATCTACCTATACCAACATCGGCGGGATTATCGGACGCTTTCGCTGGGAAGGCGATTTATCGCCCCTGCTCCCCTGGATTCTCTGGGGGCAAAGCCTGCATGTTGGCAAAAACGCCGTGAAGGGCAATGGCTGGTATCGGGTTATCCGTACCCGATAATTTTTTTCGTATCATCACACAACGCGCGTGGCATACACATCGCGTTGGCGGTTGCATCGGCAAAAATCCATAACCAAGTCGCCACACTCCGTTATTTGGCTACACTGGCACATCACAAGTGCCTGCGAGGATGATGGTCTGTGACGGGTATTTGGATGCCGATTTTGGTTCTTGTGCCAAAAATAAAAACTGTGCTATAATCGTTTTTAGGCAAGAAAAACTGGTGTGATATGATAAATGACCTTGTTCCTTAAAAAACGATAATCAGTTTTATTCATCCATTTACCCGCAGAGGGTACTGAAACCCAGTATTAGCTTGCGATAACCCGCATATACCCGTTCGTTTTATTCATCCATTTACCCGCAGAGGGTACTGAAACTGAGTATTGCGGAATCATCCAAAAACGATTTTGGCAGTTTTATTCATCCATTTACCCGCAGAGGGTACTGAAACACCTACCCCACAATCCTGGTATATCTCTGAGCTTAGTGGTTTTATTCATCCATTTACCCGCAGAGGGTACTGAAACTGTGAATACGCGGGTATACTCTCCATCGAACATTTTGTTTTATTCATCCATTTACCCGCAGAGGGTACTGAAACGATGCAGTCGGTACGGCAAAAAGCAAAACAGGCACGGGTTTTATTCATCCATTTACCCGCAGAGGGTACTGAAACCATATCAAAAATCCTGCTCTCCCATTT
>DAOTUO010000010.1:0-6233 GCA_034436595.1 Anaerolineae bacterium
AATTCAGGGGCGACCAGTGTCACCCGCCCACCTGTGCCGATTCCGACCTCAACAATAAGCCGATTCGGGTCTGAGAGTTCCCCCAAAATGGCACGGCTGGCGGTCTCTGCGGATAATCCATCTGCTACATCCAGCGCACGGCAGAATACTCGTGTCCATTCCAGATTGAGGCTTTTGGTCAAGCCAAATAATCCGCCTTCAATCACGGTGCTAAACGTCCCATTTGCGCCTAATGCCCCGTCTAAGCGTGCTACCGTCACAAATGCCGCATAGCCATTTTCGGCACTATCAGTCAGTGACTTTTTGAGATGTTTTGCCATCAAGAAAATATGCTTAAGAACACCCTTTTCGGGGTCTAAGAAGGGGTTGCCATTGGCATTAAACGCGCTGGCAGGTGGATTGAGGTGAATAAATACGCCCACCGTGCCGTGTTCACCCTGAATCGCTTTGAGTGTCTCCTCTAGGCGCATTTCGGTGGCATCGCTGAGGGCATAGCGTGGCACGCCTGCGGGGAGCGATGCTTCACCTGTCACCATATCGGCGGGTAAATTCAACACGACCACGCGCCAACCACGCGCCACAATACCCTTCACCACTTCGGCGGTGAGCGGTGTGCCGTCATCGGTCACGAGGGCAATCGCGCCTGTGGGTAGGCTAATTTCGAGTTCATCGGGCGCGGGCAAATACTGAACTTTCACCGCGCTACGGGGAATGGGTGTGCTAATCACCAATTGTGGACGCGCCACGCCACCATCGCCATGCACGACAGGGACGGGCGCATCAGCTTTTGGGAGCGCGTGAGCTGTGCCTCCATCTGTAGCCCCATTGGTATTCACACGACTACCCATAAATTCGACAATTTGCAGAAGCGTGCGTAATTCGCCTAATTCTTCTGCTTTGAGTTGTGGTAATTGCGGGTATTGGTCACGCATCGCGCCCAAAATTTCCACACGCTTAATGCTATCAATGCCCAAATCCGCCTCAATATCCATACTGAGTTCAAGCATTTCGGCGGGATAACCTGTTTTCTCGCTGACAATCTCTAATAATGATGTGGATAATAATTCCAGTGACAAGCCACCATTATTCGATGGCGCGGATGTCCCAATCGGTTGAGGGGCGGGTATTTGTGCCACAACGGGCGTTGGGGCGGGTGGTGGTGTTACGGGCGATGATTCTGCCCCCACACGACTACCCATGAACACGACAATTTGCTCTAGGGTGCGTAATTCGCCCAATTCTTCTGCTTTGAGTGGGGGCAATTGGGGATATTGGTCACGCATCGCACCCAAAATTTCCACACGCTTAATGCTATCTATGCCCAAATCCGCTTCAATATCCATGCCGAGTTCAAGCATTTCGGTTGGGTAGCCCGTTTTTTCGCTCACAATCGCCAATAGGGATGTAGACAATAAATCAAGCGATAAACCATCAGCAACAGGTGACGGTGTTGTCACCACAGGCGCAACAGGTGGTGGTGGCGGTGGGGTTTGTGCCACAACGGGTTGTGGGGCAGGTGTTGGAATCACCACAGGCGCAACGGGTTTGGGGGCTGGGGCAACAATCGGTTTTGGTGCAGATGGCAGTGGCGTATAAGTAGTCGCTGGGACGATGGCGGTGGTTGTCACACCGTTGCCATTGCCCTTCATGAGCGATAACAACGCTTGGGTTTGCTCCGATTGCCGATGCAGATAGGTTTCATGCACGCGCAAGGTCTCTGCCTGATGACTATGGAAGGCATCCATGCTCTTAGCGAGGCTATCGGCGGAATCTTTCGATACATCGTTGCTCAACGCCGTCTGATGTTGTCCCGCCAGAGTAGCAAATACACGGATATATTCCACCTGATTATCGAGATATTGCTGATGTGCCTTAAGGATGGCGCTTTGTTGTTCGCTAAATAGGGCGAGGGCTTGCTCTAAACTGGTTGGCTGATGATTATTGGCTGATGACACTGTTCCCACTCCATGATTGACAGGCACTGGCACTTCTACCCGCACCTCCACCGGCACTTCTTTAATCACTTCTTTGATGATTTCTTTCACGACTTCTACCGTACCACTGCCAGCGAGACGATGTCCGTCATTGAGGGCATTTGTCCAGCCCTGACGGGTTTTGTCGCTGATATAGGGCGCACCGCTAATTTTGACTTGCATCCCCTTTTTGCGTCCCGCCGATTCACTTTGGATAGGGTCTTGGGCATAGGGGTCTATCGCACCCAATTCCAACCCCAACACGCGCAATTGAGCCAACGCTTCACGCAATTGGCGGTCACTATCTTTTTGGCGACTACCGTTGAGGGCGATGGCAACATGTGGCTTATTGCCCAAAATATCTTTTACCAAGTTGGTCAAGATGTTGCGTGGACCAAATTCGATAAAGACATAGCCACCTGCGTTATAGATATTTTCTATCTCTTGGCTAAAATTCACCGCATTGAGGATATGGTCGCTCAAAATTTGGCGAATTTGCCCTGCATCTTGTGGATAGGCATTTGCAGAGGCGTTTGAATATACCTTCACACTCGGTGTATTGAATTTGGCACTGGAAACCGCTTTGGCAAATGGCGCTTGGGCATGACCCACCAATGGGGTATGGAAGGCGGCAGATACCGACAAAGGCACCACATTAAAGCCATTGGCTTGTAGCGTGGGTTTGATAGCCTCTAAATCATCCGCTTTGCCCGCCAAAACCATCTGTGAGGGTGAATTGATATTGGCAACATGCACACCTGTGGCATTTGCCACCAGTGCGCTTAATTTTGATACATCGCCTGTGACTGCCATCATCGTTCCCGCGTTAAATGTAGGGTCGGATGGGGGAGCCATTGCCAAGCCACGCGCTTTGACGAGGGCATAATAATCGTCATCGCTCAAAACATCCGATGCCCATAGCGCGGTGAGTTCTCCAAAGCTATGTCCTGCGACAAAATCGGGTTTAAATCCTGCCGATTTGAATACCTTAAACAAGCCTGCGCTCAATGCCCCGATGGATGGTTGCACATAATCTGTTCGTTGGAGCATTTGTGCTTGTGCTTCGCGCTCAGAATCGGTGAAGGCGGGGTGTGGATAGACTACATCGCTCACCAATGGCAATTTATCGGCATGAAAAAGACGGTCTATATGGGCAAAACTGTGACGCATGGCGGGGAAATTGAACGCCAATTCACGCCCCATACCCACATATTGCGCCCCTTGTCCGCTAAATAGCGCGACCACTTTGCCCGTGAGCGACATGGCTTCACGGCGGTAAAAAATGCCTTTGGGGTGTTGCCATTCGGTTGCGGTGGCTTGTGTATTCATCGCCTTATGCGCCACACGCATCAAGTCTAGTGATTCTTTTGTGTCGCCTGCCACAAATCCCAAACGGGCATCGCTGGCGGGGATTGTGAGGTTGCGCGAGAATTGCACCATATTGAGATATTGGGCTTCTGCCTCATCGCCTTCCAAACGCGCGATATGACGTTCTAATTTTGTTATCAACCCTTCTGGTGTGGGGTCATGAAACAAAATTGTCTCCGCGTTTTTATGCAGCCGATACCCCTTATCGTGGTCTGCACCATATTCTTCTAGCACAAAATGGAAATTTGTCCCGCCAAACCCAAAGGAACTAATCCCCGCACGGCGCGGTGTTTTGCCATCGCTCATCCAGGGACGGGTCTCTGTATTGACATATAACGGCGACTGGTCGAGTCCCAATTTGGGGTTGGGTGTGGTGACATTGGTGGTCGGTGGCAAAATTTTGTGATGCAAGGCGAGGGCGGCTTTTATCAGACCAGCGATGCCTGCGGCGGCTTTGGTGTGACCAATTTGCGATTTGACACTACCCAACGCAACCGTTTTGCCAATTTCTTGATAGTCTACATGCTTATTGAAAAAACGGACGATGGTGGTGGTCTCTGCCATATCCCCCGCCGCCGTACCTGTGCCATGTGCTTCGATGAGTCCGACTGTGGAGGGAGAAATGCCTGCATCTTCATAGGCGCGGTCAAGTGCTTTTTCTTGACCTTCCCCGCGTGGGGCATAAATGCTCTTATAGCGACCATCGCTCGATGCGCCAATGCCGCGAATTACGGCGTAAATTTTATCGCCATCGCGCTCGGCATCTTCTAGGCGTTTGAGGATAATCATCCCCACACCTTCACCAATCATCATGCCATCGGATGTAATATCAAATGGGCGGGGATGTGTCCCTGGTGTGAAGGCGGGTGTCTTGCTAAAGCTCATATACATAAAGATGGAGTTATCGGTGTCTACACCGCCCGTAATCATCATGTCGCTACGACCTTCTATAAGGTCGCTGACGGCGAGTTTCATCGCGCCCATAGAACTGGCACACGCGGCATCTACCACGCAATTCATCCCGCCCAAATCGAGACGGTTGGCAATCCGACCAGCGATGACATTGCCCAGCAGACCAGGGAAACTATTTTCTTCCCAACGGATATAGGCGGCTTGAAATTTTTTGATGATATGCTCGGCATCCTCACCGACAATACCACTGCTGGCAAGTGCTTTGCGCCATACGGGATATTGTAGGCGGGCATTTAGCCCCATGATGAGTTTTTGACCACCACCCACACCCAATACACAGCCTGTCCTGTCGCGGAGTTCTGCGCTGGCGTTGCCATAGCCCGCATCATTGAGCGCATCCCGCGCCACAACCAAGCCAATTAATTGCGACACATCCGTCACTTCGAGGATATTGGGGGGCAGACCAAATTCCATCGGGTCAAAATCAATATCTGGCAAAAACCCGCCCCGTTTGGAATAGGTTTTATCCGGTACTGTGGGGTCTGGGTCGTAATAATCTTCCACATTCCACCGCGAGAGAGGGACATCTTCAATGCAATCGCGGTTCATGATGATATTATCCCAGAACTCGCGTACACTCATCGCTTGTGGAAAGACCGATGCCATACCAATAATGGCGATAGGGGTCTCGTGTAATCTGTGAACCATGTGTGTTTCCTCTAAGAACTAATCAGTGTGCCTTCATTATATCGGATAAGACCATTCGTGCCAAACAACAATTTGCGCGTTATTGCCCAATCGCCTTCTGGAGCATGTATAAAACACCTTGCTCACTCCAATCGGCGGGGTGCTTGTGCCATTCTTCAATCCAGCCCCACATATACCGAAACCCCACAAACCGCCCTGCGATGTGGTATTTTTGCAAAAATTCATCTTTGCTAATGGTTATATCGTGTTTTTCGAGCGCCAAACGGTAGTGTTCGGCTTTTTCTGGGGTATCAAAATAACTCGGTAAATCCAGATAAAATGAGCCGTAATGGGTTTGCCCCCAGTCTATGATATAGGGTGTTTTATTCGCCAAAACATGCCCCGCATAAATATCGGTGTGGATGAGGGTGCGCGTTGGGGCATCATTGAATAGGGTTTGCATGGCATCTGGAAATGTTTTGACAGCCGTCTGCACTTGGGGGATATACTGTGCAAATTGCTTGATGAAATTCACATCTTCTAGGGCGCGTTCCCACGCCAAGCGCCATGTCCATCCCAAAATAAAATCCACAAAATAGGCGCGGTCTGTGCGGGGCAACCATGATAGTTCCTCTTCTTTGCCCCGATTCATAGCATGAATTTGTGCCAAGCCTGTGGCGATTGCCTCCTGATACACATCCTCATGGGGCAAAATCGGTGTGCCTGCATCTTCTAGGCAGATGAGCGCCTCGCCTGTATCGGTCAAATCGAGCGAATGGCTCAATGGGACGATGGTCTGCTTTTGGTTGTTGAGCAGATTGAGTACCCGTCTTTCGATGAGGGGGGATGGTTTGGTGATAAATACAACGGTTTGCCCAGTATTTAGGTGCAAGATGAAGCGTTGCACATTGATTTTTGAGACATCTGTGCCACTTGGCAATTGAGTATAATTCACAATGCTGGCGGTGGGATTGATGTGCTTTTGGACGGTTGCCAATAATAATTGCTCAAGAGAGGCGTAGGTGTGCATAAGGGCATTTCCTCGAACTATTGAATGAAGAATCAATTATGCACACTGATTATAGCGAATCAAGTGGGATATTGCGCCGTATAAAACTTTTTTCATACTGTGTACTTGACAATACTGTGTGATGTATAGTATATTGAGACTGTGTGGCACACAGTAGTATAGGATACACAGCAAATGGCAGATATATCTGAGCAACTCACCAAGCTACGCCTAGAATTGCGGCGTGGGATTGTGGTTCTGGCAGTCCTTAGCCAGATGAATAC
>DAOTUO010000011.1:0-15294 GCA_034436595.1 Anaerolineae bacterium
CCCATTTTCGTCAACACAGGGAATTCGTCTTATCTGGTGACTCGCCATAATTTCTAGTGTCGCATCGAGGTCATCGGTTGGATGGCAAAACAACGGATTGGGTGTCATGACATCGCCTACCTGTGTATCTGCCGAATCTCGACCTGCACCAACAACCCGAATAGCCAAATCGCGGTCGGTGATGATACCAATGAGTCTTTTGGTGGTGTGGTTTTCTACCACAGGCAACGCACCAACATCTTCATTTTGCATCTGTTGGGCAATTTTATACACTTTATCATCTGCCAAACAACATTCTGGGTTCACGGTCATAATTTCTTGACAATTTTTCATGATTTTTTCTCCCTAGCTTATATAAGCTGTAAAAATATGCGCTATAAATTTAGCATCTTGTGTGTCATTGTTATCTCTACCTTCAAATACCACACCCATCTGAGAAATACACCCTTCATCGGCAACCGGGACTTTAACTCTACAACCAATATGAATCATTTGGGCAGTGATTGTCGGAAAATCACTGGCTACCTCCATAGACTCACTTATGTCTGGCGTTCCTTCACCCAGATAGTTCATTGCAATGGGTGAATAATGCAGTTTCTCATTTATAGTGAGCATGGGTGAAAGGCTTTCTAATTAGAAATTGTGGTCCGTGTATCCCTCAGCAAGATGGTCTAATTCGGGAATGACGATAGGTTGTAGGAATGCGACAAAAACAAGTTCCTCATCCAACGCACGAACAGTATGGGGTTCATTTGTCTTAAATGTGATTAAGGTATTGGCACTAAATTCTTGCTCTGGTTCACCATTCGATGAAAACATACCACGCCCCTTTAGCATCACTATATAAAGGGTTGAATTGGGCAAGGTATGTTCGTCAATACCTTGACCGGGCTTGAACATCCAACGCAAAATGCGTGTATCTTTGTCTACTAAAAGGGGTTGAGCAAATGGCGCTAAATCGTGAAATTCAAGTTCTTCTAACAGGTGAGTTGATTTCATATTGCAAAGTCCTTTATCTGATTATTGCTTACTGTTTGCCCACAGCCGTGATGATTTTTATCTGTAATGGAATTATAGATTGCCACTATATTAAGTATAGAATTTGCGACAGCACAAAACATCCTTCTCTAAGTGGGTTAATATATCGTCCTTCAGGATGATTTGTTTTGCGGTATAATGATAAATTCGCCCTATAATGGTTAAATCTGTTTGTTATATATCGTAAGGATTGTGTGATGAACCGTTTTTTCCGACTATTCCTATTTATTGTTTGTGGTTTCCAAGCTATTTCGACTATCGGATTTTTATTTCAGATACCCATTTTTACCGAAGCATTTCCATTTCCAGATACAACACCCCTGTCATATATCTTTTTATCATCCATTTTCTTCGCCGCATTCGCATCTACGCTCTGGTGCTTGTTGACGCGGGAAGATGGCGCATTGGCAGGGATAGGGCTTGATTACATCGCTATTTTTACCCCTATTGTGATATTCAGTTTTCAATTGGCAGGCGATAACACTAAAATGATTCTTTTTGCCATGTCATGTTTGGTGTTTATGGGTTTAGGGGCGTTGATATTTATTCAAACGAGGAAAATTCCCATCCGTGATATACGCCCAATGCCAACGGCGGTAAAATTCTCATTCGCTTTTTTTGTGATTGCGCTCATCATAGCTGGCGGGGCATTAATCTTCAAAACCCCTAATATTTTGCCATGGCGCATTACGCCTGAATTTGGGGTTATATCGGGGTGGTTCTTTTTGGGTGCGGCGGCATATTTTACCTATTCGCTCGTGCGACCCAGTTGGCATAATACCGCAGGGCAGTTAATGGGATTTTTGGCGTATGATGTGATATTGATTATCCCGTTTTTGCAACGCCTGCCGACTATCAGCGATGAATTGCGAGTGAGCCTCATCATCTATCTGGCGGTGGTGACATATAGCGGGCTACTGGCTATTTATTATTTGTTTATCAACTCCAAAACCCGTATATGGGGCGATATTGCACAAATATCATCATCATAAAACCATTTTATAGCGGATTTTTATAAATGGATGTACAATTGCCATAAAGATAATTAAATAAAGGTTAGATTATATTATGGCGGATGAAACGGTAGATTTTGTAGTCGTAGGTTCTGGATTTGGTGGCAGTGTCTCTGCCATGCGCCTCACCGAAAAAGGGTATAAGGTGTTGGTATTGGAGCGTGGCAGACGGTATCGTGACCAAGATTTTCCTAAAAGTAATTGGAATTTGCCCAAATTTTTATGGTATCCCCTCTTTCGGTGTTTTGGGATTTTTGAAATTACCCTGATGAACAACGTCATGGCATTGCATGGCAGTGGGGTAGGCGGTGGAAGCCTTGTTTATGCCAATGTGCTGATGGAGCCAGACGATAAATTATTTGATGCTCCCGCATGGCGCGATTTTGGCGATTGGCGCACCCTGTTGCGTCCCCATTACGACACCGCCAAACGCATGTTGGGTGTGACAGCAAATCCACGCATGTCGCCTGCCGATGATATTCTACGTGAAATTGCGGTGGAACTCGGCAAAGAAGCCACATTTAAGCCCGCCAATGTCGCCGTTTTCTTTGGTGATGAGGGCAAAGAAGGGCAAACAGTCCCAGACCCCTATTTTGACGGTGAAGGTCCAGAACGGGCGGGTTGTATTCACTGTGGTGGGTGTATGGTCGGATGCCAGCATAACGCCAAGAATACCCTCACCAAGAATTATCTCTATTTTGCCGAAAAATGGGGTGCAGAAATCCGCGCAGAGGCACAAGTGATGGATATTCGTCCACTCCCCGCAGGACAATCGGATGGCGCACGCTATGAGGTGGTGTATCAAAAAGCTACCGCCGTATTCCCTAAATTTTCGCGCAAAACGGTGCGGACACGCAATGTTGTCGTCTCGGCACATGTCGCGGGTACACTGAAATTGTTGTTCAATTGCCGTGATATTAGCGGGTCGCTCAAAAATCTCTCCCCGCGCTTAGGCGAGATGGTGCGGACGAATAGTGAAACTATCCCAGGGAGTACATCCTACGATAAAGATGCCGATTTTTCGACTGGTATCGCCATCACATCCTTATTTAAGTTGGATGAAAACACCCACCTAGAGCCTGTGCGCTATCCCAAAGGGTCGGGATTTATCCGTATGTTGGCGATTCCTATGGTCGCTAGTAGCACAACCTATTGGGGACGCTTTGGCAAAACACTATGGCATACGATTACGCACCCCCGCGACTTTTTCTATACCAAAGTGTATGCGAAATGGGCGAAGAAAAGCACTATTTTGCTCTTTATGCAAACAGCCGATAGCACCATGCGTATACGCTTGGGACGCAATGTGTTCACAGGTGGACGGCGTGGTTTAATTTCACGCTTAAATCCGGGTGAACGTATCTCGCCACCATTTGAGGTATCGCAGGGCATCACCAGAAAATTCGCAGAAAAGACCAATGGTGTGCCACAAGATGCTATCCCAGAGGCGCTATTGGGGATTCCCACCACCGCCCATTTGTTGGGTGGGTGTCCGATGGGGGATACTGCCGAAAAAGGTGTCGTGAATAGCAAACTAGAAGTACATAATTATGAGGGGATGTATGTGATAGATGGGTCTATTATCCCAGGGAATCCGGGGATTAATCCTAGTTTGACGATTACGGCATTGGCGGAATATGCCATGAGCAATATCCCCGCCAAAGAGGGTGCAAAGGCACGTCCGCCGATGGGTGTTGGTACGCCGTATATCCCGAAAAAATTTGTAAACACGCCGTCCCCAGCGCCAGAATTGGTCACAGGGGATTAAGCATTTCATCAGGGCGCACATGGTTGCGCCCTTTTTATTTCATCGCGCTCAATGACCACATGGTCTGTACATCCATGCCAAAATCGCTGACCACTGCGCCCCGTCTGAGCGCCTCCCCATAACGATAATGGGCGACTGCCGCAATCATTGCAGCGTTATCGGTGCATAATACCAATGGCGGATAGCGTACAGGCAAATCCGACTCTTTTTTCATCAATATTCGCAGGCGCTGATTGGCGCTTACCCCACCCGACAAGAAAATTTCGGTGGCATCATATATTTTTGCCGCCCGCACCGTTTTGCTCACCAAAATATCTACCAATGCCTCCTGAAAACTTGCCGCCACGTCATTCACCGATATATCGGCGCGGAGTTGAGACTTTTTATCTGCCTTATCACCCGATTTACGGGCATCACCAGATGGTTTGACCATCACCTCGCGCATGACGGCAGTTTTGAGTCCAGAGAAGCTAAAATCGTAGCTATCATCGCGCTTTGCACGCGGAAAATTAAATGCCGATGGATTGCCTTTTTGTCCCGCTTGTTCAATGTGAGGTCCACCAGGGAAGGGCAGACCTAGCATACGTCCCACTTTGTCGAATGCCTCGCCTGCGGCATCATCGAGTGTGCCACCGAGCCGTTCATAATGTCCGTGACCGTGCATGAGGAGCAATTCGGTGTGCCCACCACTGACGATTAACACTAATACGGGAAATTCTACCTCACGAAACGGCTGTGTGAGCCATAACGAATAGACATGCCCCTCTAGGTGATTAATACCCATGAGTGGTTTATTGATAGAGAGCGCCAATCCTTTGGCAAAATTAATCCCCACCAACAAAGACCCCACCAGACCAGGACCTTGTGTGACTGCGATGCCATCTAATGTGGCATAGGGAATACCCGCATCGCGCATGGCTTGGTCAACAACGGCGCTGATGGCTTCGACATGGGCGCGTGATGCGACTTCTGGAAATACCCCGCCATATTGGGCGTGTAGGTCTATTTGTGAGGCAATCACACTGGAGGCAATCGTCTTGCCATCTATCACCACCGCCGCCGCTGTTTCATCGCATGAGGATTCAATTCCGAGAATATAGGTCATTGTATGTCTGCTCCAAATCAAATAAAATCCTTATATCGGTTATTTTACGGCAAAAATCCCTTATATTTAAGCGCCACTTGTGCGAAAATTGTCTGTTTACATTCTTAGGAATTGTCATGAGGGGTAAATATCCGTTACAATCATAATAGATTGATTATATTATCTTTGGAAAGCCAAAGCTATGGGTTGGCAAATCATATTTATTTTTGTGACACTCATTTCTACCAGTATTATTTTATGGTGGATTAATGACCGTTGGCGTAAGCGTACTCTCGCATTATTAGAAGATATTGCCAAGCGCAAAACGGAAGAAGACGACATGGCACAGCGCCTCAAGCAACTCAATGTGATGCGTCAGGTGGCGGATGAATTGAATGAGCGATTGAACCTGAATTCGCTCCCCGATATTGCCCTCGATGCGGCGTTGCGCTTGAGTGGTGCATCATCTGGATTTATCTATATCCAGCATAGTCCCACCAATGGGTTATTTAAGACACTCGGCAATTATCAAGATGACTTTTTGGTCAACTTAAAAAAGATTCTGCCCATCTATAACCTTGCCGATTTCCCCCCCATCCTGCTACAACCAATAGATGACTTGCACCCCATTCCCCATTTATCAGATACCAAAGCCCAGATGATTATCCCGCTACAATCACAAGACCAAATTATTGGTATATTGAATCTCGAAACACCGTATACTAATCGCTTTGTTGAAGAGATTTTTCAGTTTATGCAAATTTTGGCGGGTCAAATTGGTGTGGCGCTAGATAATGGTCGGCTGTATAACCAAGCCCAACGCCAAGTGGTGGAATTGCAAGCTCTCTATGCCAAACTGAGCGACCTTGAACATCTTAAAACGGATATGATACGCATTGCGGCGCACGATTTACGCAATCCGCTATCGGTATTGTTGGGGTATGTGCAGTTATTAGAGCAAGACAAAGCCAAGTTTGAGCGCCAATATCAAGATTATTTTGGGATGATGGCGCATGTGGTGAGGCGGATTTATAGCATTATCAACGAAATTTTGTCGTTGGAGCGTATTGAGCAAATTGCTACCGAACAACCACAAGAGCCGATTTCATTGGCGACACTGATTGAGTATGCCCTCACTGAGTATAAGCGCCAAATCGAAAGTAAGCGACTGCGTATTCAACTGGATATTCCATCGGTAGCACCTGTTTTGGGGGATAGAGCGCAAATCCATGAGGCGCTGATTAACCTGTTGGGCAATGCGGTGAAATATACCCCAAATGCGGGCAGAGTTTCGATTCGGCTATCCCAAGAAAAGGATGCAGTGATATTCACCGTCACCGATACGGGCATGGGGATTCCAGAAAATCAGCAGAAAAATTTATTTAAGCCATTTTTCCGCATCCAAAATCCCGAAACCAATCAGATAGATGGCACGGGCTTGGGTCTTAGCCTTGTGCGAAATATCATCGAAAGGCATCGGGGAGAGATTATTTTTAGTAGCAGTTATGGCGAGGGTAGTACATTCGGTTTCAAATTACCATGTGCTAAATCGTCTACGAATCATTCATCAGATACCATCACCGCCAATAGCGCCTAACGAAATTTGCGCCAATCTAACACGAATCGCGTAATATAGGGTAGTGCTTTCTAATTTGTGTGAGGATGTATCTTGATTATGACCAATACGTATCCCATTTGGGAGACCACCACGCGTGGCAAGGCGCAAGCGATGTATAACCAAATGCGCCAAGAATCGCCTGTGCATCGTGCCATTGGACCCATCAGCAAAAATCCATTTTGGTTCTTGACCCGATATGATGATGTGACTAATTTCCTCAAAGACCCGCGCTTTGGCAAAGAGATTCATAAATCGTTGCCAGAGGAACTCGCCAATCGTTATTTTCCCCCCGCCGACCCCGATGATATTTTTGCGGTGGTGAATTATCACTTGCTCAATATGGATGCGCCTAGTCATACCCGCCTGCGTTCCCTTGTTCACAAAGCCTTTACCCCCCGCATGGTCGAAAATTTACGTCCTCGCATTGCCGAAATCGCAGAAAATCTGCTGGATGGCATGAGCAATCTGCAAGTCGGTGAAGGTGACCTCATCGAAATTTTCTCTTTTCCGCTACCTGTGATTGTGATTGCCGAAATGCTCGGTGTGCCAGCCTCTGACCGCGATAAATTTCGTGAGTGGACACGAGCGTTGTTGTTTAGCAATGATGAAGAGTCCTCAATGATTTCTGCGATGGAATTTGCCGGTTATCTGAATATTCTCATTGATGAACGCAAGGTACGCCCGCAAGATGATTTGCTCACCAATCTCATCCAAGCCGAAGAAGTGGGCGATAAGATGAGCCACATGGAACTCACCAGCATGATTTTTCTGTTGTTGGTGGCGGGGCATGAGACGACTGTGAACCTCATCGCCAATGGCACACTGGCATTTTTGCGCTACCCCGGCCAATTGGCAAAATTGCGCCACAATCCCGCCCTCATCAAAAACGCCGTAGAAGAAATTTTACGTTATGACGGTCCCGTAGAGACCACCACCACCCGTTGGGCATTTGAGGATGTGACTTTTGGCGATGTGACCATCCCTAAAGGTGAAGCGGTATTGGCATCGTTGCTGGGTGCAAATCGTGACCCTGCCATCTTTGAAAATCCCGATGTATTTGATATTGAGCGCCCCAATGCCAGCAAAAATATTGGCTTTGGCGCGGGAATACATTATTGCTTAGGCGCACCGTTGGCACGGCTAGAGGGGACAATCGCGCTGGATATGTTGCTCAAACGGTTTGTGAGTTTGGAATTGGCGGTGAATCCCGATGAATTAGAGTGGAATCCGACCATTTTACTTCATGGGATGAAGGCATTGCCTGTGAAGTGGTAGCACAGCCCCAATTTGATTCGATACAGGAGATGCTATGCTGAAAAATAACCTAAAAACAGCATTTCCTGTATAAAAAATTAAGTAGGGCTTATTTTTCTGAGCGCCCGCAAACATCGCTTGAGGCTATCGGCAGAGTGTTCTGCTACCTCTGGTCGCCATGAATATTCGGGATGAGAGAGAAATTCTTGAATCCGTTGTATATATGCCCTCCCTTGTTTTGCCCCACTACCATCTATTGGGAGCATATCTTCTCTTAGCATTTTTTTCTTGCTCTTTCGGACAAGCCTCAGCAATGCGTCTTTAGGATCTGCAAGGTTTTCTGGATTAGCGGGAATCAATAACACATTAATGCCCAAATATTTGGCTAAAGAAGGCGCATCTGCCAAAATCCATGCCTCTATTTTTTTTATAGCAATTCTAAAAATCATTTTATCAGATACTATTGGTAATAATTTTTTGCGATATTCTGCGACACAAGTTGCATCATTATCCATATCAATCACAACCACCCAATAATCCCACTTTGCCGCCTCGTTCCATTTTTGCAAATTTGTAAGGATGGCTTCTTTTTCTCCGCCAGATGAACTTGAACGTTTTGAGCGGATTATTGGCGCTGGGAGATGTAGATACTGAAATAACGCTTGCATCATATATTCATCCGTTTTTCCTTCGATAACAAGGTTAATATCAGGCATGATTTTTATCCAATAATTTATTCAGCCCTTTTACAGTTGTGCGTGGTAAAGCAATCTCTGCGATACTGAGTCCTGCCTCTAATTCATGAATGATGCTATTATCATCTTTACCGACGATGATCATGGTTCTTTCGCCAGATGATTGCAATAATAAAACCTCATCTGCTCCAATGCCTTCATCAGATAGTAATTCATAGCTGTGGGTGCTGATGAAAACCTGCCGAATGGCTCTTTTACGCTCTCTAAAAATAGCCAATATCATCTGGGGTATATATTGCACAATTCCATAGTGCAGAGATAATTCAGGTTCTTCTAAAATTAACGGGGTTTCATCATCTTGTAATGCCCATAATAAGCCTATGAGACGTAATGTTCCATCAGAAAAATCTTCTTCATTTTGCCATGCCCCATTTTCACGCCAATGGCGATATTTAGCGCGTAAATGAGGTATTCCACTTTTATCTTGATGAAATTCTAGTTGAGAGAAATTAGCAACCGCAATTTTGAGAGCAGATTCGATGCGCTTTAGGCGGGCTGTGCGTGTTCTTTCGGATGTTTCTGCCAATTGGGCTAAAAAATCACTACCAAAGGGGTCATTCCGTTTGCCCAAATAACGATCACTCTCACGAATCAGTTGTGGAACAACATGAGAGTAATGAATGGTCTTAAAAAAATCGGCAATCGGACGAAATTGCTGGTTGGCAAAAGTTTGCTCTAAATAGGTTTGCGATAGGCGTTCATCATCTTGTTTATCATTTTCATCTGGACGATTAAGTAATAATTCACCCCCATGCCAAACTTGCTCTTCTAGGATAATAGGCGATGATTTTTTGCTATTTTTATTGAAGACTAAGCGATACCGCCACTTGCTATCATCAATATTCACTGTTACATCTAACTCAACATCAGACGCATCACGAGCGAATAAACTACGAATTTTTTTCATACCACCGCGTTGTTGAATTGCCACCTGAAATCCGCCACCTGTAATGACTATATCGCGTAGAAAGCGGATAGCATCTAAAAAATTAGATTTTCCAGTGGCATTTGCGCCGACCAAAAACACGCGATTCGCCACTTCTACATCCACATCAACAAAATTACGCCAGTTTTTTAAGCGAATTTGAGTAAAACGCATAGGTCACACTCCTGTATATTTTATTGATTATAACATGAATTTTGGTAGGGGCATGAACGCTTCATGCCCCTGTTCGATGGTAAAAATCAATCGCCTATAGCAGGTATGGGGTGTGGCGTGGGGGATGCTTCTGTGAGGGGAAAATCTTGCAAAATTAAATCTTGGGCGATGATAGAGGACGATAACACACCAGGGAGTCCTGCACCCGGATGTGTTCCCGCGCCGACAAAATACAAATTGGGAATATCTTCACTGCGGTTATGTGGTCTAAACCACGCCGATTGCATCAGAATCGGTTGCACGCTAAATGCCGCACCCAGGTGACTATTGAGCGTATCACGGAAGTGAATCGGGTCTATATAATGCTCCGCAACGATATTTTCTTGTAAATCGGGCAAATATTCATCCTCTAAAAATTTCATAATGAGGTCACGGTAAGGTTTTGCTTGTTGTTCCCAATCTGTGCCAGACCCCAAATGTGGGATGGGCGAGAGGACATAGAACGATTCACCGCCTTCTGGTGCGAGTGATGGGTCGGTGAGGCTTGGCATGTGTAGATACAGCGAAAAATCATCAGTGACGATTTTGTTCTTAAAAATATCGCGCAACAATTCTTTGTAGCGTTCTCCCAAGATGATATTGTGATGCGCCAACCCCTGCTCACGATATTTGCGCTTTGTGCCAAAATAAATCACGAATAGCGACATGCTATATTTAAGGCTTTTGATATGCCTATCGGTGTTCTTTTTGCGATATTGAGGCGCAATCATATTGAGATAGGTATGGGCGACATCGGCATTGCTCACGACAATATCGGCATTTTCCACATGACCATCACTCATCCGCACACCAGTCGTATGCCGAGTTTTATTATCAATCACAATTTCGGCAACATCGGCATTGAGCGTAATTTTGCCACCCAATTCTTCAAATAATTTGCCCATGCCTTCAACCAATGCCCCTGTGCCACCCATCACATAATGCACACCCCATTGGCGCTCTAAATAGTGAATCATGGCATAAATAGACGGTGAATCGAATGGGTTGCCACCAATGAGCAGGGGATGAAATGAAAAACAACGGCGCAAAAAATCGTCTTTGATAAATTGCGATACATATTGATACACGCTTTTATACGACTGCATCTTGATGAGGTCTGGCGCGACTTTGAGCATATCTGTAATGTGTAAAAAGGGCTTATCTGCCAGTTCTACAAAGCCTTTTTCAAAAATGGCTTTGGTTTTGCCTATGAAGGTCTTATAGCCCTCAACATCATCAGGGTTACGCTTGGCGATTTGCTCATAGATGAATTCTGGCTGGTCGTTATAATCGAATGGGACTTTATTGTGGTCAAAAATCCGATAGAACGGGTCACATGGCACCAGTTGGACATAATCTTCACGCTTGCGCCCTGCCTCTGCCCAAATATCATCGAGCATAAATGGCGCGGTGATGATGGTCGGACCACCATCAAATTTGAACCCGTTGATTTCGTACACATACGCCCGTCCACCGAGTTTATCGCGCCGTTCCAAAATATGCACATCGTAGCCTCTGGTGGCGAGACGCACCGCCGCCCCTAATCCACCAAACCCACTACCAATGACAATTACTTTTTTACTCATAACACATGCTCCTTCTTGTCTGCTTGAATGACATGGCTTCATTATCTGCCTAAAAAGCATCTGCTACAAGGAAATGTTATGATGTTCTCAATAACATATTATGGTGTTCTCATTTAAGTCACAAATGCTTTGTTCTGCTGATGGGTTTGCCAGCTACCATCGGCTAAAATGGCTTTGATACTGTCCATGACGGCTATAATTTCATCATCGGTGTTATAAAAATGCGGTGCAACGCGGATGCCTGCGCCTTCACGATAATCTATGACAATATTTTGCGCGAGGAGTTCCCGCGAGACCTCATAGGCGTGGGGTGGATTGAGTGTGACTGTGCCAGCGCGTGTTTCTGCTTGGCGTGGGCTATTGATGGTGTAGCCAGCCTCATCTGCTAACCCGATGAGCATTTCGGTTTGGCGGAGAGAATTGGCACGAATGACATCTACGCCGATTTGGTTGATAATATCCACCCCTGGTTGAATGGCATACAACGCGGCAATGGCGGGTGTGCCGTTGGCAAGCCGATAGGCATCCTCGCGCAGGGTAAATTGGTCTATATCAAAGCCGAATGGTTGCTGATGTGCAAACCACCCTGTGATTTTTGGCTGTAGCCCTGTAAGTAAATCTGGGCGCACATACATAAATACCCCGCCAGACCCGCCACATATCCATTTGAGCGTCCCGCCGATATAAAAATCTACGCCGAGCGCCGTTACATCCACAGGGATAATTCCCACACTATGATAGCCATTGAGTAGCACTTGCGCCCCAACTGCATGAGCCTTGTGGATGATTGCCTCAATCGGCATGATATACGCACTTCTGAACAGCACATGACTAATGCTGACCAGCCGTGTGCGCTCATCTATGGCATCGAGCATGGCTTGGGTGTTGATGGTCATGCCGTCATCACTCCGTACCAGATGTAAATGGACATGCGCGGGGAGCATCGCACGCAGGCTATAGACATCCGATGGAAAATCTTGGTCGGTAGAGACGACTTTATCACGGCGGGTATCTGACCAATCCAACGCGCTCACGAGGATGCTATTGGCAATGCTGGCATTTTCATGCACCAACACACTGCCCGATGGCGCACCCATCAACGGGGCAATTTTATCGCCCACCGTGCCTTTCAGTTCCCACCATGTGGGTTGGCTGTCATACCGCGCTCCCCACGCCCGCACACCCAATGTTGCCCATGTATCGGCATAGGTGCGAAGCGCATCGTATACCCCTTTAGGCATTGCCCCCAGCGAATTGCTGATGAGGTAGGTGCAAGTGGTGAGGATGGGAAATTCATCACGCCATTTGAGTAAGTTATCCATTTATTCTCCTTATGCGCCTGCCATCGCTTTCATAATTTTCCATGTCATGATGCAATCTGCTACTGCCGTATGCGCGTTTTCGATGACGATATTTTGTTGCATACACGCCTTAGACAGGCTTTGCCAACTGCCACCGCCACGCCCACCCATATAATAACGGGCATAGGCACGCATGGCACATTCCCATGTTTTGATGCGTGGGACGGGCAAGCCTCGCCGTTTGCATACCCCGTTCAAAATGCCTTTATCAAAATCGGCGTTATAGGCGATGACAGTGCGCCCCGCCAATAACACGCTTAATTCGATATAAAGATTTTCAAAGGTGGGGGTATTTTCGACCATATCGTTGGTTATGCCATGCACGCGGGTTGCATCCGATGGAATTGACATCGCAGGCTTGACCAGTTTTTCATAGGTGGCGTTGCCATTCATATCCACAATGCCAATTTGCACAATATCCGCGCCATGAAGTCCTGTCGTCTCAAAATCGAGGATGAGGGCATTGCTAGTGAGCAAATTCCGCGCCCATTGGCTCATGGCTATTTTTTGTGATGCGGGGTCATGTGAGTTCATTTTGCCTCCTGCAATTGGTCACGCAGGGCGCGGATGGTGTGGATATAATTGGGTGTGGGTTCACCTGCCAACCGACAAGCCACCTCATCCACCGCCAATAAATCGTCACCCCATACCACTTGCCCAATGGGAATTACTTCGCCTGTGTCTGGACGTTCATCGGGGCTGACCAGCTTGTGGGTCAAATCTACCACACCGCCATGAAAATATCTGCCCACGCTAAAATAAATATCCTTTAAGACCTCTGGCACGCTAGGACGGTGTAATTGTCCGCGCAAATTGGGGCTTCTGCCATGATATTTTTCACGGGGGAATACGCCATATAAATTTTTAAGCGATGCCGATATGAGCGGGTGGTCTTTGAGGGTGGTACGCTTAAATGTGCCGACACTGATACAACAATCATATTCGCTGATATAAGCAGGGGCGGTCATGGTCATAAAACGCACAGGCTTTGGCGAAATATTGTCGTATTCTTGCATAATGAGCGATTCGGCATCTGCCACACGCATATTGTCGTCTAGCAAATCCATCACACCGAGTTGCTTAAAAATGCGCTCGGCAGATTGAGCATCTGCCACGCCTTCGATGATGACAATCCGCGCCATTGGGCTGGCACGACGCAATCCACGCAATACCGCCCCCAAAACAGGCATACTCACGGTGATAGGGGCGGGTTTGGGATAGCCCAAATTGGCTTTGACCAAAATACGGGTTGCCCCAAATGCTGATGACGGGGGCATATATACAAACGATTCGGTTTTGGCATTATTGATTGCAAGCAACGATTTTGACGACATAGCGCAATTCCTAAAAAATGGTTTCTGCCAAATGGCTTATTTTGCGTTATACTAGGTTAGCTCAATTGTACAAATTTATCTCATGGAAAAACAGAGACTATGACAACCAACACTCTCTATTATGGCGACAATTTAGAAATTTTGCGAAACCGCGCTTATTTTCCCGATGAATGTGTGGATTTGATTTACCTAGACCCACCGTTCAACAGCGCCCGCACCTATAATGTGCTTTTTAAGGATGAAAGTGGCAGTGAAAGTGAATCACAAATTGTCGCTTTCGATGATACGTGGCATTGGGGACATGAGGCACAAGACGCATATTATCATCTTGTTAAACATGGTAATGAACAGGTATCCCGTATTATTGGCGCACTCAAAGATATACTGGGTAACACCCCTATGAGTGCCTATATCATGATGATGGGTGTGCGCTTAGTCGAATTGCATCGTATTCTGAATCGCACAGGCAGTGTGTATTTACATTGTGACCCTACCGCAAGCCATTACCTCAAGATTGTGTTAGATGCGATTTTTGGGGTAGAAAATTACCAGAATGAAATATCTTGGCAACGCACAAATGCTAAGGGATTAGCCTCAAAACGTCTACCCAAAAATCGTGACATCATTTTCTTCTATACTAAATCAGATAAGTGGACATGGAACTCACCTTATAAACCGCATGACCCAGAATATGTTAAGAAGTTTTATCGTCATGTTGAGCCAGAAACAGGGCGTGTTTATAGTTTAGCTGATTTAACGAATCCGAATAAAAATCGCCCTAATCTGGATTATGAATTCTTAGGGATTAAGCGAGTATGGCGTTGGACAAAAGAACGGATGCAAAAAGCACTTGAGGATGGATTAATTGTTCAATTAGGTGAGGGTAGAGTACCTCGCTTCAAACGGTATTTGGATGAGCAAGAAGGCACACCTTTAAGTGATGAGTGGATAGATATCCCACCGCTATCGGCACAATCGGCAGAAAAATTAGGCTACCCCACCCAAAAGCCCGTAAAACTCTTAGAACGCATCATCGCTATGAGTAGCAACCCTGGTGATGTGGTGCTAGACCCGTTTTGTGGGTGTGGCACGACTATTGCCGCCTCACAGACATTGGGCAGAAATTGGATTGGCATAGACATCACCCATCTGAGTATCGCCTTGCAAAAATATCGGCTTAAAGATGCCTTTGGCGATATTCCCTACACGATTATCGGTGAACCTTCCGATATCGAAGGGGCGCGACAACTCGCCACAGAAGATAGGTATCAATTTCAGTGGTGGGCATTGTCTTTGGTACGTGCCAAGCCTGTGGGTGGCAATGAAGATGAGCGTAAAGGCAAAA
>DAOTUO010000012.1:0-6474 GCA_034436595.1 Anaerolineae bacterium
TTTACCCTCAAAATCGGGTGAAAAATAGCCCCTTCAGTGGGCTTCACAGGCGGAATAGCGTATCGAAATGAACTACGGACACGCGCAGAAGCGTGTCCCTACCGATATATTGTTACCTAATTTTCCCCATACACCCGATTTGCCATGTATTCATACAGCGCCCAGCGTGTCTGAATATCATCCTCTGCTTCGGATAACAATTGACGGGCTGTTTCTGGGTCTGCTTGTGTTAGCATCTTAAACCGATTTTCCATATTGAAATAATCTGCCAATTTGCCTTTGGGTGGGCGACTATCTAGTTGCAACGGATTTTTCCCTTGTGCGAGTAGGGCAGGGTTATGGCGATAGAGCAACCATTGACCACTTTCCACCGCCAATTTGTGGTCGGTGAGCGCGGTGGTCATGTTGATGCCGTGCGCGATACAATGGCTATAGGCGATGATGATGGATGGTCCGTTATATGCCTCTGCTTCTAAGAATGCGCGGAGGGTCTGTTCATCTTTTGCGCCGAGTGCGACACTCGCCACGTATACATTGCCATAGGTCATCGCCATCATGCCCAAATCTTTCTTGCGTCCAGTTTTGCCACCTGCGGCAAATTTGGCGACTGCGGCGCGGGGCGTGGATTTGCTGGCTTGCCCGCCTGTGTTGGAATACACTTCGGTATCTAGCACCAAAATATTGACATTGCGCCCACTGGCGATTACATGGTCTAACCCGCCATAGCCAATATCATACGCCCACCCGTCACCGCCGATAATCCACAGGCTTTTCTTCACCAGATGGTCTACGACTGTGAGTAATTGGCTGATAGCGGGTGTGGATGGCATCGCGCCTAGTTTTGACATGAGGAAATTCACGCGCTGGCGTTGGTCATAAATCCCCGCCTCATCGCTTTGGTCGGCGTTTAGAATCGCCTCGACCAATTCATCGCCCAAATCCGCTACCAATGAGGTGAGCAATTCGCGGGCGTATTCGGTCTTTTTATCCAACGAAACACGCATCCCAAGCCCAAATTCCGCGTTATCTTCAAACAAAGAATTTGCCCATGCGGGTCCTTGGTTATCGTTATTATGTGACCAGGGGGTGGTGGGCAGATTGCCGCCATAGATGGATGAACAGCCTGTCGCGTTGGCGACAATCATACGGTCACCAAAAAGTTGGGTGGCGAGTTTGATATAGGGCGTTTCGCCACAACCAGAACACGCGCCAGAAAACTCGAATAGCGGTTGCATGAGTTGTTGTTGGCGGATGCTCCCCACCTTGATAGTGGTGCGGTCTGTTTCGGGCAGATTGAGGAAGAAATCCCAATTATCGCGCTCTGGTGCCAGCAGGTCATCAATCGGGGTCATGTTGATGGCTTTTAGCCCGACTGCCGATTTATTTTTGGCGGGGCAAACTTCCACGCAAATCCCGCATGAGGTACAATCTTCTGGCGATACCTGAATCGTGTAGCGCATCCCGTCAAAATCTTTGGCGGTGGTAGATTTGAAGGTATCGGGCGCGTCTTTGAGTTGCGCTTCATCGTATGCCTTAATGCGGATGACGGCGTGCGGACACACAAACGCACATTTTCCGCATTGGATACACGTCTTTTCGTCCCACACAGGAATTTCATAAGCCAAGTTGCGTTTTTCGTATTGGGTCGTGCCAGACGGATATGTGCCGTCTATCGGCATTTGGCTCACGGGGATGAGGTCGCCTTTGCCCGCCGTCATCATGCCCAACACATCACGCACAAAGGCGGGGGCGTTGGCGGTCATGGGCGCGAGCATCGGTGCTTTGCTGGTGATGGTGGCGGGGATGCGTACTTCGTGCATGTTGGCGAGTGTGCCGTCTACCGCGTCCATATTCATCTGGACGATTTTATCGCCTTTATTGCCGTAGGTCTTTTGGATGGAATACTTAATCGCCTCAATCGCCTCATCGCGGGGCAATACGCCCGATATGGCGAAAAAGCAGACTTGCATCACGGTATTAATGCGGTTGCCCATGCCCACCGTCCGCGCCACTTTGTAGGCATCTATCACGTACATGCGTAATTGCTTGGTGATAATCGTCCGTTGCACATCTTCTGGCAGGGTATCCCACACGGTTTCTGGGCTATGGAAGCTGTTGAGCAAAAATGTCCCGCCTGTTTCGATGAGCGCCAGCATGTCGTATTTTTCGAGGAACATCGGCACATGACACGCCACAAAATTGGCGCTGGTGAGCAGATAGGTAGACCGAATCGGTTTTGGACCAAAGCGCAAATGCGAGATGGTCATGCTACCCGATTTTTTCGAGTCGTATACAAAATAGCCCTGGGCATAATTAGGCGTATTTTCACCGATAATCTTGATGGAATTTTTATTCGCGCCCACTGTACCATCTGACCCCAAGCCATAGAACAAGGCACGGGTGACATCTGCGCCTTCGATGATAAAATCGCTATTATAAGGAAGGCTGGTGAAGGTAACATCATCTTCGATGCCGATGGTAAAGTGATTTTTCAGTTTTTTATTCAGCAAATGGTCAAAAATACCCGTAATCATGGCGGGTGTAAATTCCTTCGATGACAAGCCATAGCGCCCGCCGATGATACGGGGCAGGGTGGAAATATAATCTTCCCCATAAGCCTCATGATAGGCATTGACCACATCCAGATAAAGCGGTTCACCGCCGGCACCCGGTTCTTTAGTGCGGTCTAATACGGCGATGGTTTTCACCGATTTTGGCAGGGCATCTATGAGACGCTTCATATCGAGTGGGCGATACAAGCGCACTTTTAGCACACCGACTTTTTGCCCGTCTGCGCCCAGATAATCCACGACTTCATGCACCGCCTCTGCGCCACTGCCCATGATGACAAGCACACGGTCGGCATCGGGTGCGCCGTGATATTCATATAGTTGATAGTAGCGCCCGGTGAGGCTACCAAATTTGTCCATCGCTTCTTGGACAATATCTGGGCAGGCATCGTAAAACGTATTGACCGTCTCACGCGCTTGGAAATACACATCGGGATTTTGTGCCGTCCCGCGAATGGTCGGATTATTGGGCGATAGGGCGCGACGACGATGGGCGAATACCAGCTCATCATCAATCATGGCGCGGATAGTGGCATCATCCACCAGCGCGATTTTATTCACCTCATGCGATGTGCGGAAGCCATCGAAAAAATGCAAAAATGGGATACGCGCTTTGAGCGTGGCGGCATGGGCAATCAGCGCCATGTCTTGTGCCTCTTGCACCGAATTGGACGACAACAAAGCAAAACCTGTGCCACGCGCCGACATCACATCGCTATGGTCGCCAAAAATAGAGAGTCCTTGCGCGGCGAGTGAACGGGCGGCGATATGAAAAACGGCGCTGGTGAGTTCGCCTGCGATTTTATAAAAATTGGGCAACATCAGCAGAAGCCCCTGCGAGGCGGTGAAGGTCGTGGTGAGAGAGCCTGTTTGCAATGCGCCATGAATCGCACCCGCCGCGCCACCTTCGGATTGCATTTCGACCACGGCGGGGGTTGTCCCCCACAGATTTTTTTGGTCAATTGCCGCCCACGCATCTGCCCATTCGCCCATACCAGATGAGGGCGTGATAGGATAAATAGCGATGACCTCACTCAGCTTATAGGCGATAGTCGCCACCGCTTCATTGGCATCGAGTGTCATATATTGGGGTTGTTTCATCACATTTTCTCCGTCTACCGCACAGTAGCCTGCGGACATACTAATATCATGTCCCTACTATACGCCCACAGACGGCATTACACAGGTGAAATTCATCCCCTTTTCTGGCGCGGGTTGTCATAAATGTGTGATTTTTATAAAATGCGAGGATTATGCTTTTTGCAAAATGAGCATATATTCCGATTTCATGCCATCGGGGTTGGGGTTGTTGCGTCCACCAAATAATTTGCGCGTCTTGATGGGGTCTTCTAATAAATCTAAGAATATAAACTGCCCACTACCCACAAGATGCTCATATACCGCCTTCCAAATTTCGATAGTGGTGTTTTCCATCTGCGGATTGCCCACAAATAAGCATAAACACCCACCCGATTTGAGGTGTTTGGAGGCATTATCTAATGTGGCAAGCATAAATTCAAAATAGGCATGAAGCAACTGCTGGCGCTTGCGGTCTAAAATAGAGGCACTCACTTGGTCTACATAATCCAGTGCGAGGGGTGCTTGCGGTTTTCTAAAAGGAATTTCTAAGCTGGCAAATCGGCGCACGTCATCGGCAGACCATCCCGCCCACCACAATTCAAGTTTGAAAGTGCGTATATATTCTTGTGCCTGTAGGTATGGCGGGGATGTGATAATGGCATCCACCAATGGCATATCCCCAAAATTGTATGTGGCGCTATCCACACCCCCATATACCTGCACCTGCCCTCGTTTTGGATAGGTGTGCAATAATTTTCCGACTTGTTGATAAATAGTATTCAATTCTTGTTTGAGGTCATGCCAAATAAAATCATCTATCTCGCCCGATTGTGCCAAAAGTCCATCTAGCCATGCCCGTTTGGTCTTGGTGGTAAAGAGTTTTGGCATATTATGTTCGGCATAAGAATACTTTTTGCTGGTCTTAAATAAGGCAATTGCTAATACTTTGCGCGATAAATTATCCTCTAGCGCATGGAATTGCCCCCAAATATGGGTAAATTTGTCATAAACAGATGGTGGATACCAATAAGGTAATTCTGACATAGTAAATGGTGGGCAAGTTTGTTGTTTGAGGTGCATCATCATGGTTTGTGTATGTGAATAAATCGCCCCCCACTCTGATGGGCTAAAATTAGGAATTTTGACAGGCAAAAATAGGTCAATAAGAGGGTTTAGGTCTGCCAGATACGCATTTTTTAAGCCAATCACCGCTTCTAAGCCGGTTGTGCCACTGCCTGCAAATGGGTCAAACACACTACCACCATCTGGCACAAATTTATCTAAGCAAAAACGTACCACCTGCGGAATAAATTTTGCGGGGTGAAAATAAAGCCCGTGTGTTGCATAGCTAGTATCGGTAATTTCGGCTACCAATTGACGAAATGAAATGGGTTTAGGATTTGGATAGGCTATCATAGACAAATTTCAATAGGATTAAATCTCGGATATAAACAATTTTCTCGCTCAGGGTATGCAAAAATGGAAAATCGGCACGCCATTCAGTCGCAATCTTCTGCGCGAGGTCGTTGGCAAAATCTATATGCTCTTGACTAGTCTGAAGTTCCTTCAATTTTTTGGGGGAATAGTCTTGTTTAGTTAGGGCTTCATTAAGCATCATGATATTATTCTGACCATATAGCTCGATACTTTCAAGTTCCAGATGTGCTACCAAATACGCTAACCACAAATCATCGGATTCACCGATGAGGGTAATTTGCTTGTTTAATAGGTTAATATCTAAGCCATTTGCCCACTCAGAAATAACTTGCGCTAAATCTTGATACCCATAACATAATTGTAGAGTTAAATAGGGGCGCAACGCAATCCCCTGTGACACTTGTGCATAAAATGTTGCCTCATCTATAAATAAGTCTTGTAGGTCTTGTTCTAAATCTTGATACCACTTCTTTTTGGTACTCATTTCTTGTTGGCGGGTGCGAATATCCCATATCCCAACAACATAGTGAATATGGCTATCTGGAGCAATATTGCTTTGGCGCATCATATAACGTGTCGCCTGCACCAAAGATGATTTTGCGGTTGTCCCGCCCGTATCATCACGAGAGCGCAATTGAACACATAATATAGCATCACTATTTGCCACCACCACATCTAAATCAAGTTTGGATTTATAATCTGGCAATACACTCTTGAGTAAGTCGTAGGTTTCTTTTTTTGACCGAGCTACTTTTAGTTTCGGATTGGCTATACTAATCCAATCGCTCAGGAGCGCCTCTAACACTTTGCCTTGTCTGGCACGATAAGAGGAATGAAAATATTGATGATACGCAAAAAAATGAGGATAATAGCGTGCTAATTGATATTCTTCTAAATGTTCTGTTCTCTCAATGCCTGCAACAAATTGTTTAATGGTATCAAGATTATCTTTTATCTGATTAAACTTATTTTCAAAAAGGTGTTGCACCAGGTTATAGGCTAATCCAAGTGGACTTTTCAATATCTTTTTCACCAAACTAGTTTCTTGTGTCTTATCAAGCGATAAAATACGGCGTGGCTGATTGAGCATTGATAGGTTTCTCCTGACTGATTATATTATAACAGACAATCCCCTTTTCTGGCGCGGGTTGTCATAAATTGGCGTATAATAGGGAAAAGCATGTCATATAATGGAGAACCGAAAATAAATTCATAGGATTATGTCAATAACTCATCATTAAACGTGTTTTGACCCCAACCCAAAAAATTGGAGAGGGGCTTGTACGGACGTGATTAAAGGCGTGTCCGTAGTTGTATTTTTAGTCTTTTGCCAGTTTTTCTCGTACATTTTGGCATCGCTAGAGGCTCAAAGCCTCTAGCTAGTCGC
>DAOTUO010000013.1:0-34264 GCA_034436595.1 Anaerolineae bacterium
ACGCCCTAGAGACAGTTGAAGAATATTGGGCAGAAGGGGTGCAAAGCTATTTTAATACCAACCTAGAGGCGATTCCTACCAACGGGATTCATGGTGACATCAATACTTATGATGAGCTAAAAGAATATGACCCCACATTATTCGCCATCATAGACATTATTTTTGGCGGATTTGAGTGGACACCAACCTGCCCTGAATAGTCATATTCTTCTATGTGTTTTCAAAAAATTTACATGGCGCGGAACGTGCTATTTTGTTATACTTTATATACTAATATTTATTGAACTTTGCAGAAATGAAGAGGTTACTTTTATGTTAGATGCTTGGTTATTTGGTAATGCTTCTGAACTGAAACCTGATGTTATTCAAAAACAACTAGACCCTATTCTCATAGAAGGTGAGATAATTGAACGCGCTTTTAAGCTCATTCGAGATATGTTTGTTTTTACGAATAAGCGCCTGATTTTAGTGGATAAGCAAGGGGTTACAGGAAATAAAGTGGAATATCATTCTTTACCTTATAAATCTATTATTCATTTTTCAATTGAAACTGCTGGTAATTTCGATAGAGATTCTGAGCTAAAACTTTATATTACAGGTGGTCTAATGATTGAGAAAGAACTCAAGAAAAGCATTGACATTCGTAGTTTACAGAAATCCTTAGCTTGGTATATTCTGAAATAATCGCATATTATACCAGTATAAACCAAAAAACGCCCATGAACTCGTCATGGGCGTTTTTGGTACATACGGAAAGGTGGGGTCAGTCAGTCAGCCCGCGTTGGCTTTGCCGTTTTTGTGACCGACCAGTTCCATTTCGCCATAGCCTGTGACATATCCGCGACAATTGGCAGACCCACATGAGCAATAGAATGGCTTAAAGAGACGTTCTTCGGTTTGGGCATAATCCATCGTCACAAATTCGCCGGGTTCAATATCTTTGGTGGCGGTGAAGGTGCGGGTTTTCATATCCACGCTGGAATTGGGGTCACATGAGTGTAACACTTTGCCCATGAAGAAGGGGTCATGCAGATGCAGATTATCGCTCACGCGTAGGGTGAATTGGGTAATTTCTTCCGAGAAAAATCCAGTAAAGCGGAAGATAACATCGCCAGCTTTGAATGGCACGAGTGTCACCACACCTTGTCCCACACCATCATCTACAAAATTGATTGCAAAATTATCGCTGGTGGGTTCATAGTCATAGGTTGGCATTGCTTCTGGGTAAAAACGGGTAGTCATTTGGGTTTGTCCTTTCTTGAACAAAGTATTACTTATACGAATTTATTTGATAAAAGTATCGGATGTTCTAAAGCATCCGCGAGACTGCTAGTTTGTGACCACGCGCAGGGTGGCGAGTGATTTATCTTCCACACCCACAACCCCACTGCCCATCCGCCGTAGATAATTCAGGTAATCCAGAATATCTTGGGTGATAACTTCACCAGGGACGACCAACGGAATACCGGGTGGGTATGGAATAATATTTTCGGCGCAAATTTCACCGACAGCGTGTGCCAATGGCACAGGACGCGATGTGGCGAAATACGCTTCACGCGGGCTAATAGCGATATGTGGCAATTGGGCGGGCGGTGGCACTTCTGTTTCTTGTTGGGCAAGTGTGCCTTTGGTCTGCGCGATTTGACGCAGAGCATCCAGCAATTTACCGATGGTGGCATGTGTATCGCCAATGGTGATAGAGCAGATAATTTGGTGCAAATCGGCAAATTCCACATCAATGCTGTAGGTTTTGCGAAGGGTATCGGATACACCAAAGCCTGTTTGACCAATATCGCGCACGCTAATGACCAATTTAGTGGGGTCATAATCGAAAATGCCGTGACTGCCGATTAAATCATCACCAAAGCACCATAACCCGTCTATGTTGCGGATTTGCTCACGGGCAAAATGTGACAGTTCTAGCACATGGCTGAGGAGTTTATGACCCTCAGTTGCCATTTGCATCCGCGCCGCATCCAATGAAGCCAGCAGGAGCGAATTGGGTGATGACGATTGCAACAATCCCATCACTTGTGCCACCCGTGCGAGGTTGGCGCGAGTGCCGTTGACATGCAACATAGAGGCTTGGGTAAGCGCACCTTGTGTTTTGTGGGTGCTTTGGATGACCATATCCGCGCCTAGATGGACGGCAGAGGTGGGCAACCCCTCATGAAATGCCAAATGTGACCCGTGTGCTTCATCTACCAGCATCAGCGCCCCATTGTCATGGGCAATTTGGCGGATGGTTGCCGTGTCGGATAGCACCCCGTAGTAATTGGGTGATGTGATATGAACGGCGGCGATAGTATCGTTTTCTGCGAATAATTTTCTGACCACATCAGCAGATACCGCCAGCGATGACCCGACTTGTGGGTGATAATCGGGTTGGATATACACGGGCATCGCCCCAGATAGCACCAAACCACCATATACCGAGCGATGACAAGCGCGGGGCATTATCACTTTTTGTCCCTCACGCGAGGCGCTCATGATTGCACCCATATTGCCCACTGTCGAGCCGTTGATGAGGAAGAAGGTGTGGTCTGCGCCGTATGCTTTGGCGGCGAGTTGTTGTGCTTCGAGCAATGTCCCTTTGGGGGAGTGCAGATAATCTATGATACCGTTAATCTCTACGATGTCGGCAGGGTGCAAATTTCCGCCCCAATATTGTTCGAGCATGGGGTGGGGTTGCATGAGCATTTTATGACCGGGCATGTGGAAAGAGGTATGATATGCCTCTTTTTCTGCCAGCAGGCTTTCGAGGTACGGCATTCGGGTTTGGTCTGGGTCTCCCACTTGAGCGGTTTCATCAGTTGGGGTGGTAGGTTGTGCTATCACGTATGTGTCCTTCATCAAGAAAAATAAGCCAATGGTTCATCACCAGAAAAGCATAAACAACTATGTGTGATTCTTTTTTCTCCGCAACGCCTTGCGTAGAATCAGCAACATAACTCATATAGTCACATACCGCCCCTAATGAGAGGGTGATAATGCAACATTTGTACGCCCAAAAATCTATTTATTGGGCGATTGTTTGTATCAAGGTTTTTGGCATATCATTACGTGTGGTCGAGTAACATCATCGCAGGGGGATTTCCAACGCGAGTCAATTACATGGGCGAGGTATAGTATCCCGTTTTTGAGACTACAGTCACAATCAACATCAAAAGATGTATCCATCTTAGATTTTTGTAACTCCTAGTGCGGTTAGTGAAAACCCGCTATTTATGACCACTACTATCAATTATCAACACAATGAGTTGCATGTCAATAGGTTATGGATTGGTTGGTACTAAATCCACCTTAAACACCCATAAAATGGGGGTATTTTGTGTTAAAGAATATCCTAATATGGATATTTGAGGGCGCATTATTGTGCGCCCCTCACCATTAACGGAACAAATTTTGTAGCTGTAAATTGTAGTCTGGAAAAATATCTGCCGTGTTGGTATTGCCAAGTCGTTTCATCAGTAATTCGCCCAAAATGTCTCGATAATCAATTGTGATGGCTAAATCTTCATTATCAGCCAATACGTCAGGATTTAATCCCACCCAATCTGCTAGGACAGGCGCGGTAAAATCGAAATTATCTCCCATCACCAATACTGCCCCGCCATGCCCGTGGTCGGTGCCAAAATTAGCATTTTCAGATACACGCCGTCCAAATTCAGACATGACCACCATCGAGACACGGCTCATATCCATACCTAAGTCTTGATGGAAGGCTGCAAGCCCATTGGCGAGGTCGGTCATCAGGCGGGCTTGTTGACCTTCTGCCCCTCCCTGATTGGCATGGGTATCCCATCCACCCAAATCTACACAGGCGACTTCTAAACCCACTTGGGCGCGGATGAGCGCCGCCGTTTGGCGCAATGCGAGGGCAAAATCGGTTTCTGGATATTCTGCGTTATTTTGGGGGATATAAGTAGCATAATCTACCTGCTGAATGACCTCAATGGCGGCTTGTGTGGCTTGTGCCGATGCCATGAGAGGCGCATCTGCAACTGTATAGAGTGACATCAACGACCTCATAAGGCGTTCTGCCAATTGGGTATCCCCATTGAGGTGATAATCTACGATGGATTTCATTGCAATGGTGGATGGGGCAGTGAGGAGTGATGTGGGGATGGCTGTTCCCCAACCAACACCGCGTACAGGTGATGTATTGCCATTATTTACCGTTGCCAAATGCCTGCCAACCCACCCACTGGTCACAGAAAAGCTATTCGGTGTGCCACGTTCCATGAAGTCCATGGCTTCAAAATGAGAACGGGTATCATGGGGCGAACCTGTGCCGTGTACAGCTTTCATTTGCCCTGCATTGAAAATTGGCAAAAGTGGTGATAGGGCGGGATGGATGCCAAAAAATCCATCAAGGTCGAGCGTTTTTAGGGGCTGGCTATTGTCATCGGGGCGCGGAATGGCAAGGCGCGGACGCACCTCATAATATCGTTCATCGCCATGAGGGATAATCATATTGAGGCTATCTGCGCCACCCCGTAAGAATACGACCACCAATACATCGCCCGCAGGGTTGTTATAGGGTTGGGCAAACGCAAGGCGTGGCATCCAGTGGGGAATGGTGGCTTGTGCCGATGCGAGATTATCGAATACACGGTTTTGCGTGAATAATTCTCTGCGGGTATATTTTTTGTTCATCATGAAAAAGACCTCCTCTAACTATCTATATTGAAATGCGGGTGTGGCAAGACACAGCGCGAAAGCGGCAGTAGCACGTTCTGGGATGTCACCAGAAATAGTCAAGCTAAAATCATAGATGGTGGAAAATTCGGCATCAGTGAGGGTGCGTCCAAACAGATATGTTCCCCAGAAGGCAATGATATCCTCTATGCTGGTTGCACCTGTGGCGGTGACTAAGTCACTTAATGCGTCGAAATTAGGGGTATAGATGCGGGTAGGGTTCATCATGCTCAAGACAGCATTCCAACGGGGGAGCAAATTGTTCATCCAATATGCGCCAATATCGGGGTAGCCATTGGGTGCCGCCCACATGAACGGAATTTGCCCCAGACTTTCTAGCATCCCGATGAGAAATCGTCCAAATTGTTGGGTATTGGTCACTTGCATATCCAATGCACGCAAAAGGCTCATAGTATAGTCAAATGGGCGCTTAAATTTGGGTGGTGCATTCCAGAATTCATCAGAATCTAAAATGGCACGCAAGAGGCTCACGCTATCCCCACTTGTTTCCATAAAGACACCTGCCAGTTGTGCAATTAGGGCATCGGATGGATTATCAGAGACAAATCGGCGTGCCAGTTTTTTGCTGATAAAATGGGCAGTAGACGGGTGCTGTGCCAAAATATCCAGCACCATCTCGCCATCTTGAATCCCATTATTGGCGGGGAGGATGTTCCCCAATACCACTTTTTCGCCGTCATCATGCGCTCTGGGACGATACAGAAATAAATCCCCGCTAAATTCTTCGCGTTGTGGGATAGACCAGCCTGTAAAGGCACGCGCCACTTCTTTGACATCATTTTCGGTATAGCCACCATTTACGCCTAATGTGTGTAATTCGAGCAATTCGCGCCCATAATTCTCATTTGGGGCGCGGTCTTGGCTTTGCGCGTTATCCAAATAAAACAACATGGCGGGGCTTTTGGCACTTGCACCCAAAATATCACGAAATTTTCCGAACGAGACGGGGCGTATGGCGCGGTCATCATCAATTTTTAAAAATCCGACAATGCCCTTGCGGATATACACATGAAAATGGTCGCTCCAAAATTCCACCATACGCTGATAGAGTTGGCGCTCACTATAACGAATATTGGTCGTCCACGCGCCTAAAAATTCACGCACGACAACATTTTGGTCTTTTTCATATTCGGCAAAAATAGCTGCGCTAGATTGTTGCACAATCGGGAAATCATCGAGTCGTGCTTCCATATCCGCATCTGATAAGGTGGTGGGGTTGAGTTGTTCCTCAATAAATGCCTCTATGCCAATCGCTTGAGCATGGCTATAGAGTTGGGGGGTGACCCCATAGGTCAACCGTGAAATCACATGCGCCACATTGTCGCGCCCGATGGTGCTGGGCAAAAACGCCCCGCGTGGTGCGGTGAACAAGGCTTGGGATATTTGGCTGATATTCAACGCAGATATCCCGCTTGCTCCCAACATTTTCATAAAACTACGCCTATCAATCATGTTCATGTGCCTTTCTATTCAGTGTGTCGTTATGGTTAAGTATCAGCCATGAATGTTTACGATGTATAACGAAACTGTAAAAACTTTTACGTGACACTTTTTCTAACGGGCGTAGATAAATCGTGTGATAACTTATGGCAGAAATTCGCCTATAATCAGAGATATGAAAACACGATATATACTGCTCTCTGGATTTTTATTTGGTACGGCTATTGCGCTGTTGATGACTATCAACATGCCTTCTGCTTTGGTTGTTTATGCACAGGTTGAGCCGACCCCACAACGTACCCTCACACCGCCTGCGTCACAGGCATCTATAAGTTTGCCTTTTGCGACCCATTTGCAAAATGAGATTGTGTATGACAATTTTGTCATGGCAGATAATGCGAGTGGATTGGTGCTATCACGCGGGTTTGGGCGGGGGGAGTATCTGTCTGAGGTGTTTGCGGTCACATTAACCGATGTTGCGCCTGTTTTGGATGTCGGGCTGATATTTGAACTCAACCAAGAGACCTATAACAACGATGCAGTGAAAATTTCTCTGCGAGGTTCTGTGGATGGTGAAACATGGGGCGATTGGCAAGAACAAGACCATTTTCATTTTGATATGGTGGGCATGTATTCGCACTTGGTCAGTTTTGATAAAGCAACGCGCTATGTGCAATTTCGGATTGTATGGGATGCAACTCAAATTACTCAACCCATCATCATTAACCTCGCCAAAATTAACCTCATCAGCGCGGGCGAAACACCTCCAAATGTGATAGCCGATAATCGGCGTAGTGCTTCTATGGGGCAATCTGTCTCATTGCCTAGTTCTGCCCCACAACCCGTTGTATCGCGCACGGGGTGGGGATGTCCTGTGGGGCAAAATTCCCCCGATTGGTCGCCAGAATATACCAACATCACCCATTTTATTGTGCATCATACCGTCTCTGCGAATAGTGGGTTAGATTGGTCGGCGCATGTGCGCTCCATTTGGAATTATCATACCAATTCACTAGGGTGGGGCGATATTGGCTATAATTATCTCATAGACCCCGATGGTGTGATTTATGAAGGGCGTGCGGGTGGTGATGGTAGCATTGGCGCACATTTTAGCTGTATGAATAGTCGCACCATGGGCATCGCGCTCATCGGTACATTCACCAGTGTGAGTCCATCCAACGCCGCCATGAATAGCCTCAAAAATCTGCTGGCATGGAAGGCGACCACACTGAATATCAATCCACAGACGATTAATTATCATAACCCGTCTGCATTGAATATGTGGACAATTTCGGGACATCGGGACGGCAACACATCCTCCTATGGGTGTCCGGGTGGGACAAGTTGCCCTGGTGATGTGTTATATGGTTTGTTGCCGAGTGTGCGTGCCGATGTGGTGCAATTGATAGTGACACCTACGCCCACACGCACTCCCACACCGACCATCACGCCTACGCCCACGAATACCCCCACGCCCACGAATACACCAACCAATTATGTCGAGTGGGAAATTTCCCCCAACGAGATTTTAAATCAGTTGTGGGCGCAAAATAACCCCACTGTCGGGTATACGTTAGTGGTATATGGACAACGGCAAATTCAGTTTTATGTAGATTATGAAGGCATGACGTATATCGTGCCAATAGCTATACGGCGCACAGTGGTAGATTTTGTAGAGATGACGGTTATGCCGATTTTGGCGGTGGATAATATCCCTACGGATGAATCGGTGAGCCAATATCTGGGGGGTATCGTCACAGCCGATTTTGCCCGTGTGTTGGACAGCTTGCTCAATAGCCATTATGGGGCAACGATTTATAATGTGGAAGATATTCTGATAGGCAATAATCGCTTGCGGGTGGGGGTGTTGATAGGGGGGTAGACATTTATTTTTTAGCAGAAGGGCGGATATATACATTGCTAATCCGCCCATGAAATTTTGCTTATTTTGAGTCTGTAGTCGCAGATTCTTTTTGTTCGGACAGATAGTAAGACTCTACCAGCCCTGTCCAGAAAATCCCCGCAATCAGCGATGAACTGCCTGTGAGTGCGCCAGAAATGAGCCATCCACCAATGGGGATAAAAGTCAATATCCCGCCCAAAATTCCCTGTGAAATTCGCAAGGTGGCATAACTGAAGATACCCCCTGTGACAATAATCATCCCCGCTTTATTGAGCATCTCGGTGAGTTGCTCAGAGGTGGGTTCAGTGTTGAAATAAATCCGATATACATCCCAAAACATCCACGCATCCGATGCGGCAATACCTATTATCTTGGCAGTTTCCATCGCAGGCAATGGCACAGCCCCCGCCAAACTTGTCCCAATAGCATTTTGGGTGATACGGAGCATGGCATCAAAGCGTTTTTGCTCTAAACTTTTGGTATCCATAGGTGTATTTTTCCTCTCACATTTCATATAATATCCATTACGTAAATTTTTTGATAAAAGTTCTATAGGAGTAAAAATCTATGTCTGATAACGCATTACCCAAAGTGACGATTTATAGTGATGGTGGATGTAGCCCAAATCCGGGTTTTGGCGCGTGGGCGGCGTTGTTGATGTTCAAACGGGAATCGGGTGAGGTGGCAAAAAAAGAGATTAGCGGATATAACCCCGATACGACCAATAACCAAATGGAACTGACCGCTGCTATTGAATCCCTAGAATCGCTCAAAACGCCATGTGAGGTGATGTTTTATACTGACAGCGAATATCTGAAGAATGGTATCACCACATGGATGAAAAGCTGGATAAAAAACGGCTGGCGCACCGCCAACAAACAGCCCGTGAAGAATAAAGAGTTGTGGCAACGTCTCGATGAAGCGACTCAACGCCATACCATCTCATGGCATTGGACACGCGGTCATGCAGGCGACAAATACAATGAACAAGTGGATGTATTGGTGAATAAAACCCGCGATGATGCCCGCCTTAAACTGCGGTAATTGTTTGATAATTTGTGATAAGGAGCTATTATGCCACGCATTGCCAACCGCGTTATCCCGTTTGGGACGACTATTTTTACCGAAATTAATACGCTTGCCCAACAACATAATGCCGTGAATTTGGGGCAGGGTAAGCCCGATTTTGATGGTGCATCGCAAATTGTTGAGGCGTATGTCGAGGCACTCAAAACGGGTGATTATAACCAATATGCCCCTGGTGCTGGGGCAATGGTGGCACGACAAGGTGTGGCAAATTTTGTGAATCGGCATTATGGCTTAGAATTAGACCCTCAACAGGGTGTACTAATCACCGCAGGCGCGACAGAAGCCGTTTTTTGCGCCATTATGGGTCTTATTGACCCTGGCGATGAGGTGATTGTCATTGAACCATTTTTCGATAGCTACGCGCCAGGGGTATTGATGGCGGGTGGTGTGCCTGTATATGTGCCATTATATGCCCCCAATTGGGAATTTAATCCCGATGAACTGCGGGCGGCGTTTAATCCAAAAACACGCGCTATCATCATTAATACGCCCCATAACCCCACTGGACGGGTATTTTCTTTGGCAGAACTCACCGTCATTGCCGATTTATGTAAAGAATTTGATGTGGTCGCCATTTCCGATGAAGTCTATGAACACCTGCTGTTTGATGATGTGGTGCATATCCCCATTGCGTCATTGCCCGATATGTTTGAGCGCACTATTACCATCGGGAGTGCGGGCAAAACATTTGGCATGACAGGCTGGAAAACAGGCTGGCTCTATGGGCATCCCGATTTGGTCAAAGGGGTGACACAAGCCCGCCAATATATCACATTTGTGGGCAATCATCCCGCGCAAATTGCGGTGGCAAAGGCATTCATGTTGCCTAGCTCCTATTATGAAGATTATCGCGCTCTATACACCGAAAAACGCGATTTGATGATGGCTGGTCTCAATGAAGCGGGGTTCACATCATTTAGCCCACAAGGGACATATTTTGTCATGTCCGATTTTTCTGAGATGTTCGATGGCGATGATGTGGCATTCACCCATCATATGATAACCAATATCGGTGTGGCGGTGATTCCGAATAGTGCGTTTTATAGCTCAGACCACAAACATCTGGGTAATAAGCATGTGCGCTTTGCTTTTTGCAAGGGTAACAGTGTGATTGCCTCTGCCAATGAGCGGATGCAGAAATTGCGCGGGTAGGTTTGCCCTTGTCTCATGCCCAATATGACGTTACACTCGCAGGGATTTTGTCCGTTAAAAAATTGAGATGCGATGCGTTTTCCAATTAGCTTAACCCTTATTTCTGCCACTATTGTGACCGCCCTCATCGTGGTTGTGGGCGTTTTTCTAATACAACCCCCACGCCCATTGTTGATAAGCGCCACCAGTTCACTCACGACCATCTCGCCAGATGCCAACGGACTGGATGATGCCACCCAATTTAGCTACGAGATTAGCCGTAATGCGTTTGTGTCGTTGGTATTTATCCGCAAGGCAGATGGACGTGAATTTTATTTCCGTCAAGATGAACGGCGGGCATTTGGGGAATATTCGGTGCTGTTTAGTGGGGTGGTAGACGGCTATTTATTGCCCAACGAAACCCTGCAAGGCGAGGTCTTACGCCGACTGATTCCCAGTGGCGATTATGATTGGGTGTTGCACATTCGCGCCCAAGAGGGTGATGAAACTGCCGAACAACGGGGTACGCTCACAGTTGTGGGTGATGAAGTGACATTGCCACCGCAGATGATGGAATTTACCCTATCGCCAGAAATTTTTACACCGAATCAGGATGGGATTGATGACCGCACCCTCATCAATGTGTATTTGGATAAAGAGGCAGAACTCGATGTGTATCTGATAGACGGCAACAATCAACGCCTGCCGATGTTCCGCCGTGAAGAAAGTCGTCTAACTGGCGAATCGGGGCGGCACACTTATGATTATGAGGGTGGGGTAGATATTGGTGCAGACCCGCCACCCGATGGGGTGTATACCATCGTGGCAGAGGCACGCGACCTCATGGGGCAAATTACCAAGCGCGAGGCACAACTCACGATTCGGGATGGGGGCAAGCCGATTGCCGAAATTGTTGGGCAACCCAATGGTGCAACGGTTGTGTTTGTCACCGCGCCATACGATGACCAATATACTATGACGATGAACCAAACGGGGACGCTGATTGCCAAGCCCAATAGCGCCGATGATGCGAGTATTTTGCCAATAACGATGCGTCTGGGTGATTTATTGGTGTTTTCGCTCACCATCGAAAATTATGGTGCAACACCCATCCGCACATCGGGTCCGCCACCGGGGACGGTGTATGACCAAACCCAACTCGCTGCTTCTTTGGGGCAATATGACCAGTCGGGTGTATGGCGGGTAGGGATTCAATGCGAAACATCGGAGCAGAGCTATCCGTGGCGGTGGGCAATCGGTAGCGCTGATGAATTGGTGGCTGTGCAAGACCCCACCAACGATAATGTCTATTATTATCTTCTCCCTGGTCAACGCGCGGTGGTCTGGGGGGCAATTCGTATGACAGAACTCATCCCTACCGCCAACCCGCAAGCATGTTGGGCGGGACTCATCCATGAAGATGTTAGTGTGTATAATAGTGGTGTTGGACAGCGCGAAATTGAGCTTTTACCAGTCGAATAGAGAGGGATAAGACCATGTGGCGGATTATCATCATCATGAGTATCGCAATGGTGGCGCTCGCGGGGTGTGGCGGTGGTGTAACAACCAATCCGCAAGTGTCACAAGACGGCGTTGTCATCCTAACGGCTACGCCATTCCCTACATTGGTTTTTGAGGAACGGGTGCAATTTACGGCAGGATTTATTGAGAATCCGTTTCGGCTGGCAATCCGCCCAGATACGACCATCCCCACACGGATTATTGCCATATTAGAGGCATTAACTCTGTCAGATGACCCATTGACCCTCACAACACCCCTAGTAGGATTAGAAATAAGCGATATTGCCCCCATTCAAGCGGCTTTTATGGCAGATTTTGGGATTGGGTTTACAGCTGCCGATTGGGATGCGTCTGCGACTATCGGTGATTTGGTGAATTTTGCCCAACGGCGTGTTGCAGACCAATTGATACTCGAAATTTATGAGCGCACCAGCCTGTATTTTGAGGTGATATTGCTCAATTCGTATGGCGAGGGACTCACCGCCTTATGCGAATCTGGTACGGGTGTTGTGACCATATCGGTTTTGGATGGTATCACGACCTTAGCGGCGTTGGCGAATGATTGTGGTGATATTGCGCTACAAGTCGCAAAAAGCTCCGATATGCCACTCTCTTTTGCGCCTATAGCCATAGCAACCATTGAACCCACCGCAGAACCCGTTGCCGATGTCACCGCAGAAGCCACCCTCAATGCCGATGCTACAGCAGAAGCGGATGCTACAGCAGAAGCAGATGTCACCGCCGAGAGTGTGGTTGTCGCAGAACCGATATCTCAACCAACGCCTGCCCCAACCGCTACCCCTGCACCCTTAGATTTGGATAGCTTGGTAACAGGCTCACAGGGGGTCTTTTTTATCAGCAGGACGTTTGGTGGTCAAAGCACATCAGTCATGCAAAATCGAATCCTCTGCCGACTCAATATCCGCGATTTTTATAGCTGGTTTTTGCCCGATTTGGTGCTGGATACCGCTAATATCACCCCGCTTGAGGTGATAGACCAACCATCGCCCCGCGCCCTTGTGGATGCCGTTGCCAATGATGTGTGTGCGGGTGGGATGCTCTCTAATGACCAATTTACCGCGCTAGAGACGACTGTCGGCGTGGATGTGGTGCAACGCACGATTACATTTCCGTATGGCATATTCCTCTATCCGCTAGAGGTTGAATTGGGGATTCAATTACGCCTCAATGAAGTGTTACCCGATATGGCTCAAGACCCACAAGCGGGTTTGCCCTTGCGCCTGCTCATCGGTCAACACGCCTTATTACCCGCCACAGAAGCAAATTTAGCCGATGTGAGCCGATTTATCAGTACCACAGGGTATAACCTGTCACAATTGGGGCGGTAAGCAATATGGTAGATGTTGCCGTTGTTGTCGTGACATGGAATAATCGTTATCTAATTGCCGATTGTTTATCTACCCTACAAGCCGATTTAGCTACCAGTGGCTTAAATGGGCTTGTGTATGTGGTGGATAGTGCCTCATCGGATGGAACAGCCGAGTATATCCGCGACAATTTTCCAGATGTGGATTTATATGCCAGCGCGGTTAATTTGGGTTTTGGGCGCGGGAATAATCAGGCTATTCAACGGATTATGGCGCAACCAAACCCGCCAAAAGTGGTGTATCTGCTCAATCCCGATACCATTACCCATAAAAGGGCAACCCGCCAATTATATGATGCCCTATTCGCACACCCCAAAACGGGCATGGTGGGGGCGCAACTTTTTTATGAGGATGGTAGTTTTCAGCATGGGGCATTTGGCTTTCCCGATTGGCGACAAGTTTGGGCGGAATTTTTCCCCATGCGCGGACGTTGGCGGGAAGGTGCGTTTAATGGGCGCTATCCACAGACATTATATAGCGCGGAAAAGCCGTTTCCTGTGGATTTTACGCTGGGCGCGACCATGATGCTCCGCACAGAAGTCATCGCCCAAACGGGCATGTTTGATGGAGCCTTTTTTATGTATTGCGAAGAAGTGGATTGGGCGTGGCGGATTCATCGTGCGGGGTGGGATGTGTTATGTGTCCCAACGGCGCATATCACCCATCTGAGTGGCAAAAGCACGGGGCAGGTGCGCCCACAGAGCCAAATTCACCTGTGGACAAGCCGTTTGTTACTCTTTAGCCGATACCGTTCTAAACGGGAGAATCGGTTTATTCGCTGGATGATACGGATTGGCATGGCGCGGAAAATCCGCCAAATCAAAAACGATGTGTCAATTCCTCATGATGACCAAAAAACGGCGATGATAGGAGCATATCAGACGATCCAGACATTGGCAAAAAATTCATGACACATCTCACCGCTATTATTTTGACTTATAACGAGTCGCGCCATATTGTGCCGTGTATTGAGCATGTGCGTTTTGCCGATGTTGTGCTGGTATTCGATTCATTTAGCACCGATGATACCGTCACATTGGCGCATGGGGCAGGGGCGGAGGTGATTCAACACGCCTTTAGCGATTATCCCACCCAACGTAATGCCGCCCTTTCTGCGGTGGCAAATAAAACTGATTGGGTGTTATTTGTGGATGCCGATGAACGGGTAGATACGGCGCTGGCAGATGAAATTTTGGCAATGATTGCAACAGATGAGGCGGTGGGATGGCGATTGCCCCGCCATAATTATATTTTTGGCAAATTGACCCGTGCCACAGGCTGGTATCCAGATTATCAGACGCGCCTGCTCAAAATTGGCTTTGCCCAATATGACCCCATGCGCTTGGTGCATGAGGTGGTGCTATTAGACGGTGCGCTTGGCACGCTCAAAACGCCTCTCATTCACTATAACTACGATAATGCCCGTCAATTCGCGCAAAAACAACGTAAATATACCACATACGAAGCAAAAATCATGTATGAGGGGGGAATACGTCCCAAATTACGGAATTATATTTTGCAACCGCTACGGCATTTTAAGTGGCGATTTGTGGAATTACAGGGCTATAAAGACGGATTACATGGGTTGCGCCTGAGTTTGCTCATGTCGTGGTATGAATTTAAGAAATATTGGCAGTTGCGGGGTTTGTGGCGCAAAAAATAGGAGCATAAAACGGTTCTTATGCCCCTATGAGGTTATTTTATTTATCCGACTTGTGGCACTAACACACCATAGCCACCGCTATCGCGCCGATATAGCACGCTGACGGCGTTGTTCTCGCTGTTGAGGAATACAAAGAAACGATGTCCGAGTAATTCCATTTGTTCGATGGCATCTTGTTCGGTCATGCTGACCATCAAAATGACCTTTCGGCGGATAATTTCGGCATCATCATCAAATTCTGGCAGATTGTTAAAGCCGATGGCTGGCATTTCTTCGGCAGTTTCGAGTTCTTCACTGGTGGCAGTATATTTGAAATGTTCATCGCGGTCGCCACGTTGTGACTTCTTGCGTCTGCCCTTAAACCGCTCAATTTGACGATACATCTTATCTGCCGCCTCGTTGATTGCGGCGAGTGTTGCCTCGCGCCCTTCTCCTTGTACCACTACCTCTGTCCGCAAAATCGCCCCGCGTGAATGGCGAAGGGTAATTTGTGCTGTGGTTAGGTCATCTCCCCGCTTGGTATTTCGGCGCGTTAGGTCTAGGCGAATATCGGCAATATTGGGTAGGTAGCGGTCTAACTTGCCAACTTGCTCTTGTGCATATTCTTCTATACCGTCTGTGATGGTCAAATTTTGTCCGTGTATGTTCACGTTCATGCGGGACTCCTTCAGGTAAAATAAAAGTAAGTTTTTTTCGATGGAATTTTCTCGCAAGGGAAAATTCCATCTTTAACTTCTATCAGAGGCACGAGTGATGGTCATACCAACCACCGCACTTGCCCCCCCATCCAATAAAGCGGTAGCACACTCTTTGAGTGTTGCGCCTGTCGTCAATACATCATCAACGATTACTCCTATTTTACCCCGAATTTGCTCTGAATGAACCTTAAAAACATCCTGCATATTCTCATGTCTTTGTTCAGCAGACAATCCAACTTGCGAGATGGTTTCTTTGGTACGGATGAGCGCATCGGGCAGATAGGGGATGTTGACCAGATGGGCAAATGGCTGTGCGATTAAATCTGCCTGATTATAGCCTCGTTGGGCGCGTTTTTTGGGGTGCATTGGCACACAAGTGATAAAATCGGGCTTGTGGGGGATATGCCCAAAAATATCGGCTAGACGGGTTGCCAATAAGGGGGCGATTTGTCTTTGGTTGAGATATTTGAGGTTATGTAAAGCATTGCGTAAAATATCGGTATGTAACCCGCCAGAGAGTGTAGTCACGTTGTCTGCAAGGGCGATTTGTTGTGGATTGAGCGCCATATTAGTGAGCAGGGTAGTGCAACTGGCACACCAGCCAACATCCACGCGCCCACAATTGCCACATTGCGGCGGAAATAATAAATCCAATCCCCATTGGCTGATTTGGCGAATAGCCAAAAGAAGCCCAGCAGGGGTATGCAGGGCTTCTTCAGTCGTTTCGGGTATAGTCGTCATTTGTGCATCCAAAAGTGTGTTCTTAGAATACGTTACTTGCGCCAGAAGCCATCACCTGCAATACAGCGGGTCCCAACAACACAATCCAGATAGATGGGAAGATGAGCAATACCATCGGAATCATCATCTTAACGGGGGCTTGTTGGGCTTTTTCTTGGGCGCGTTGACGGCGTTTTGTCCGCATCTGGTCAGATTGCACGCGCAAAATAGTAGACATACTCACACCGAGTTGGTCGGCTTGGATAATTGCCCCTGTAAACGAATTCACATCGGGTATATCCATGCGTGCCGCCATATCGCGTAGTGCCTCACGACGTAATTTGCCCAATTGAATCTCGCGCAAAACACGTCCAAATGCTAATGATAGTTGGTTATCCCACTTTTCATATACCTTGCCCATCGCCATATCAAAACCGAGACCGGCTTCCACGCAGATGACCAAAAGGTCTAGCGCATCGGGCAAGGCTTTGAGGATATCGTTTTGGCGTTTTTTGATTTTGCTATTGATTTGTGCCATTGGAAGATAATAGCCAAGTGCCGCACCACCGACCGCATAGAGCATCGAATTTAAGAAGGGTTGTTTTTGGATGACAAACCCAAAGAGTGCCCCAACGATGCCCAATATAATGGTAAAAACAATCCGTTTTAAGAAGAATGCGCTAGGGTCAGAGCTAACACCTGCAATTTCGAGTTTGCGACGTGTGGCTTCAAGTTGTTTTTGAGGAGTAAAGCGCACAACAATTCGCGCCATACCCTTCATAATTGGTACAAGCACGCGCTCTTTGAAAGAGATGGATAACTCGACTTCTTCTAGCGATTCTGGCAATTCACGCTCGCCATATTGCGCCAAACGGTCTTGAAGCGGGTCTGAATTGCGGTCTTCTCGCAATCCGATATAGACCATGATTGCGATAATTATCAATACACCGATTATTAATATAGGCACCATATCACACTATCCTCACCACTAAATCTCTATATCTACGATTTTCTGAATAAGCGCCGTTCCCATGCCAATGAGCGCCAACCCAATACCCAGCATGGGCCAGCCGCAGGCACGATTTTCAAACATCCGTCCCATGTATCCCGGGTTAATGGCATTGAGGAACATCGCCAGCACAATGGGCAAAAAGCTAATCAGATAGCCAGTGATACGCCCTTGTGAGGTCAATACGCGAATTTCGCCTTTGAGCTTAATACGCTCACGGATGGTTGCGCCGATAACATCGAGAATTTCGGTTAAGTTACCGCCGACTTCGCGTTGAATATTGACGGCAGTGATGACCAAATCGAGGTCTTCACTTTCGACTCGTTCTAGCAAATGGTTAAATGCATCTGTGAGGTCTATGCCAAGTTGAACTTCTTGCACTACCCGCCGAAATTCGGTTTGGGTGGGTTCACCTGCGTCTTTGGCGACTGCTTCCATGGCTTGCAACACGCTATAACCAGAACGGAGTGCATTGACCCATAGCCCTAGTGTATCTGGCAATTGCTGTTCAAAGGCAATCAGGCGCTTGCTGATAGCGCGTGAGACATAGATGCGAGGGGCAAAAAAGCCCATGAAGCTGGTGATAATCGAAAAGACTAAATCACCGCTAAATAGTACAAAATAGCCCGCCGCAAACCCGCCAATGATGCCCAGCACATGGAGGGTCGCAAATTCGGCAACGGTCAGTTTAATATCTGCGCGTGCGAGTTGCTTTCGCCACTTTTTGCCAAACTTTCGATTTTTAAGCACATTTTCGATGACATCTAAGCCACTTTTACGCTTTTTATCGCCATCAGATGTGGTAATGTCTGAATTTTCGGCAGAATTGAGAAAACTCTCAAATTCGTTGAGTGATGTGGCTTGGTTGAGGCGTTGCTCAACCAAATCACCTTCGGAACGGGCGCTAATGACCGCAATAATGATGATGACAAATACCGCCAATACCGCGCCACCTAAAATAAGGAGTTGTTCTGGTGCTAATCCTAACATCACTTACCCTTTCATCTCTAACGGCGTGAGCCGATACCAAAGATAGAGGGGGGTAGGTGAATCCCCGCGTCTTCAATTCGCTCATAGAATTTGGGGCGAATCCCTGTTGGGCGAATCCGCCCGATGATTTTGCCACCTTCATACCCTGTTTGTTCAAATTCAAAAATATCAGACATGGTAATCATTTCACCTTCCATGCCCTGAACTTCGGTGATGTACAAAATACGGCGTGACCCATCGCGTAAGCGTTGTTGCTGGCAAATCACATCAATTGCAGAGGCAATTTGTTCGCGGATAGCTCGTAGGGGCAAGTCCATACCAGCCATAAGGCACATGACCTCTAACCGTGATATCGAGTCACGCGGGGTATTGGCATGGAGGGTGGTTAATGAACCATCATGTCCCGTATTCATGGCTTGGAGCATGTCTAGTGCCTCGCCACCGCGACATTCCCCGACAATAATGCGTTCTGGACGCATCCGCAGGCAGTTGAGGACGAGGTCTTGAATATCAATTTTACCCTTGCCTTCAATATTGGCAGGGCGACTTTCTAGTGGTACAACGTGTTCCTGTTGCAATTGCAATTCTGCCGCATTTTCGACGGTGATAATCCGTTCATCATTGGGGATAAAACTCGAAAGCACATTGAGCAGGGTTGTTTTGCCAGAACCCGTACCGCCCGATACAACGCCGTTCAACCGTCCAATAACACATGCCCGCAAAAATTCAGCGATTTCTTGTGTCATAGACCCAAAGCGGATGAGGTCGTTTACGGTGAGTGGGCTTTTCGAGAATTTACGGATGGTGAGGGTTGGTCCACAAAGGGCGATGGGGCGGATGACCACATTCACACGCGAACCATCTGGCAGACGCGCATCTACAAGCGGTGAACTTTCATCCACACGCCGACCAAGCGGTGATACGATGCGGTCAATCACACGGAGGACGTGTTCGTCGCTTTCAAAGGTGATATTTGTGCGCGAGAGTTGCCCTTTGCGTTCTGCAAAAATCGCACGCGGTCCATTGACCATGATTTCGGATACACTTTCATCATCGAGCAATGGCTCAATGGGACCAAAACCCAAAATATCGTCTACGATGGCTTCAAATAGGCGTTGACGCTCATTCCGCGACAAGACCATGCTTTCTTCTGCCAAAATTGAGTTGAATAATTCTTCAATATGACGGCGGATGTCCTCTTTTTTGCTGGCATCCATAGATTGGTCAAATTCCATGAGCAATTTATTTTGCACACGTAATTTGAGGTCGGCATAACCCGCGCCACTGCTGGCTTGCTTTGTCCCAGGTCCACCCGCAGGACGAGGGGCAGTCGAATTAGGTTTTGGGGCAGGGGGACGCTGTTCGCCACCACTATTATTACCACTTGGGTTTTTCCCTGGTTCGGGATTTTGCCCCCCACTATTTTTTACTCTATTTAATAACGAACCCATACCAAATCTCCATCATATTACAATACTGAATTGGGATGATTTGTGGGGGAAATTCCCCCCACAAGGCTTTTTTGAATTTTATATAGTATAACCGAAAAGTGGTCTAGCGTCCTAATAATCCTGCAATACCACTTTTATTTTTCTTTTTGGGGTCTTCTGCGCCATCTTTTTCATCGTCTGGGTTGGTCATCAGCTCAGCGAAAAGGGTGTCAGATAATCCATGTAGTTGTTTGATGAGTGGTTTATTGACATCACGGTCAGACCCAATAAATGGCACACCACGATTGATTGCACCCAAAATCAGGCGTTCATCAATGAGGGGCAAAATGCCAATCACAGTGCGTTTGAGGTAGCTTTGGAACTTTTCGGGCGGGATTGTCGGCGTTTTTGCACCCTTGCGTTCTTCAATGATTTTATTGAGGACGATGACCGTTCTGTCTTGTGGAAAACCTGCTTGGTCAAATAAATCCAAAACAAACCGCATATTTTTGGCACAGACGAGTGTCGGTGTCCCCACCAATAATACTCGTGTGGCATTTTCTAGGATGTTGGAGAGGGTCGAATCGAGCCGTGAGCCTGTATCTACCACCACAAAATCGTAGCTACCACGCACTTTTTGGATAAGGGTCGAGATGGTTTCTGGACGTTCCCATAGAGCATCGGCAAATTCTGGGCGGGCTGGTCCAGTCAATACTTTTAGCCCGCTATCGTGTGTAGCGACAACATTTTCAAATAACTCGATATCAAGGTCATTGACATCTTCTGCCACTTCTGTGATGGTAGATTGTGGTGTGAGGTTCAGAAATGTGCCAACATCCGCAAATTGCAAATCGGCATCAATGAGCAATACCTTCACATCCTCTTTCATCAAGCCAGAAGCGATGCTGGTGGCGATGGTGGTCTTGCCAACCCCACCAACGGGGCTATAGACCACTATCACATGACCAGCACGCTCACCTTCAAACGTTTCATCTGGTGGCTTGGGAGGAATAGTGGTACCTGTCTGAATGCCTATGCGAACATGTTCGTGTTTTTTGTAGACATTGCGGATGGTATTGTACATTTCATCCATATTGATGGGCTTTGTCAAAAAGTCTTTTGCCCCAGCGTTCATAGCACGACGATAGTAATCTGAATCGTTTTGCACCGACATAATGATGATAGCTGACCATGGCACAATACGATCGATAACTTCGGTTGCTTGCAAGCCATCCATATCGGGCATATTAATGTCCATAATGATGATGTCTGGCTTGTGTTGTTTGGCAAACTCTACACCTTCACGCCCTGTTCCTGCTGTCCCTATGACCTTAAAATCTTGCTCAAAACTGAGCAATTTCTTGATATTTTCACGATTTTCTGGAATATCATCTACCAACAAAATTGAGATGATATTCTTTTCTGCTTGTGAAGATTTTTTGCCACCCATAATTTTTTGACCTTACTTTAACTAATTAGCCACCTAAATCAATGCGTTGTGATGCCAAAATTTGGCGGATGCTACGAATCGCTGGTTCAATAGAGAAATTGGCACGGGCAGGAACAGTAAGCCCATAGGTATCCATGATGAATTGGAGTGTGACAGGGGCTGTTTCTGGGCGTGAACGGTCTCCCGCAGAGCGCAAGATAAAGGTCATTGGTACACGCGACTCAATGAGATAATTGAGGATAACTGCCTCTTGTGGAGTCACTGCCAGCGCCACAATATCGGGACGTGGAGGGACTTCGGTTGGAACAGGCGCGGCTTGATTACGTGCTTGGGCTTGGGAGTTTGCTGGTGCGGCTGTTGGGACTGGAGTGGGGGAAGGCAATGGACGGAACAGCACACCATCAATTGGGAAATCACCCGTTCTGAGTACCAGCGCATCTTGCACAGTGATATGAGAAACCAACCGTGGACGTGGGGCTTCTTTGGGGGTGATGATGACGGGCCAATCGGAACTACTACTTGTAAAAGTTGAGCCACCGATACCCGCACTTACTAATGGGATACGCCGTGTATCAATTCGTCCAGCGATGCTTCCGCCAACACTGAGTGACAGGCTTATGCCACCGCCATCAGTTTGTTCTACACCACTATTGATGATATTGACATTATTGGGTAATGCGCTCTGAAATTCTTCATCCATATCAATAAACAAGAACGACACGATAATATCTACATAATCGCCCGGTTGAATGGCATAGGCGATACTGGTCAATCTGTCCATTGGCACAGCGATGAGGCGTTTGCCCGGTGGGATAATGGCGGCGGCATCTGACCCGACATCAGCCAAATCTTGCAGACTCCGCACGACCAAAGAGGTGAGGATGGGTTGCTCGACATAAATATCGGTACGGGCAATGCCCCCTGCGACATCTTCAATATTTTTGAAGTGATTAAAGGGCAGTGCTTCAACGGGCCAAGGACGTAATTCCAACGCAGTCGGTGGAATTACCGAGCCACGAGTAATATTTTGCACTGCCACCACAATTTCGGTGAGTTCTTGTGTGGGCAGTGGTGTTGCTATGGGGGTGCTTGTTTGTGCTGGGGTAGAAGTTGCTCTTTGACCAACATCTACCTGATTTACAGCTGGTGTTGTCGCAGGTCGGTTGAGGCTGGGCAAAACAAATACCGCCGCAAGTGCGCCACCGACAATTAATAATGCCAATAAAATTAAAACTCGTGTACGACCGCTCATGGAATTTTTGTACCTTTCTTCAAATATGCTGAAGTATGCAAGGTTCACTTGAGCCATTAAAATCAATTTTATCTCAAGTTTAGCTTACCATCACAAAATGTCAAACAAATTAGGAAGAAAATCCCCCTTTACACTGTAATAAACACCCTGTTGGGTGTAACAATTTCGTGATAATCTCGTTAATCTTGTGCTGGTAGGTCTAAAGTAATGACTGTACCAGTTGAATCGCTACTGGTTGCACCCATTTTTCCATTGATAAGTTCAAAGCGTTCTTTTAAGGAGACCAAGCCCTGAACCCGTGCATCTTGGCTTTTTTCGTCTTGTTCATAGATGAGTTGGCTGTCAAATTGGCGACCATTATCAAATACACTCACTTTGATAGTCGCCTGTCCCATATCCAACTTCACTTTAATTTCGGATGGTGAGGCATAGTCACGCGAATGACCGACCAATTCTTGCACACTGCGAAATAACATCACCTCACGATGCGATGCCAAGCGTCGTTCTTCACCCGTGATTTCGAGTTCAGTGTGAATATCATTTTTATCCTTAAAGGCTTCAATCCAACGGCGCACCGTTGGCACAACACCCAAGTCATCGAGCATCATAGGGCGCAGGTCAAAGATAAAATCGCGTACTTTTTGAAAGGTGATACTGGCATCATTTTTGAGTTTGATTAGTTCTTCACCTGCACGGGCGGGGTTGCGGTCAAAGAGACGCTGGCAAATTTCGGCTTGCAAAATAAAATTTGTCAACGACTGGGCTGGACCATCGTGCATTTGCCGAGAGAGGCGTTGCCGTTCTTCTTCTTGAGCCTGAATAATACGCACCACATTGACATTGGCTTTGCCAATTTCTGGTTCGTCATCATCTGGCAATTCAATTTCGCCAACACCTTGTAATTTGGTCAAGATTTGCGATAACATGATTTGTTCGGTTTGCATATATTCATACTGGTCTTTGAATTTTTCCAGCTGTCCTTGCATGGTTGCCAACCGAAACCGCGCTTCGATGGTTTCATCGTATTTATCGCGGATGTCCTCGCGGGGGACAGTATCTAAATTGGCTTTTAGGGTCTGTATTTCTGTCGTCAAATCATTAGTACGGGTATGTTGACGGTCTACCATCGTCTGGGTGCTATCAATCTGCGCTTTCATCTCTGACATTTTGCGCTTGATAGCCGACATACGTGTGCTTACCAATTCAACAATTTCTGCTTTAGGGTCTGCAATTAAATCGCGTGCAAAATCCATATTATTTCGTCCTCACCTCATCATGAATCTTTGCTCTGTTGCATCCGTACCCAACCATGCTTGAGTGCCTTGACGGCGGCTTGGGTGCGGTCTTCTACATTTAATTTTTGCAAAATGGATGTCATGTGATTTTTGACAGTCTGTTGACTAATCCCCAATTTTGCAGAAATTTCTTTGTTGCTCATTCCATTGGTAACGGCGTATAGAATTTCGGTCTCGCGTGGGCTGAGGGGAATCAGTTGGTCGGTTGGATTGTCGGCATGAGGTCCCAAAATACGCTCAATTTCACTGTGTACCCATTCTTCTAATTCTGTTTGGGTCATGTGTTTGCCTCCAACCACATAAGCACCGCCTGCCACAGCACGAATGACAGAGACCAGTTCTTGTGGGCTAATATCTTTGGCACAATAGGCGCTTGCCCCTGCACGAATAGAATAGATGACCTGTTCTCGCTCATGATAAGCCGTGAGCATAATCACGCGCACTTTATCTTTTTCATGAAGCAAATGGCGTGCCACCTGTAGCCCATTCATATCGGGCAAATTGACATCTAATAGCACCACATGGGGTTGATATTTTTGAACAGAATCAATTGCCTCCCCACCTGTGCTGGCAAACCCGACAACTAGCAAATCGGCTTCAAAACTCAACGCTTTTTCTAAACCATCACGGAAAAGCGGATGGTCTTCTACAATCATCACACGGATGGGGTTGGTGGGTTTTTGTATGCTATCCATTATTATCCACGACATTGACAACTCGCTATCATAAAGGCAGTATAAATCACAAACCGACTCTACGCAAGCAAACGAGAAAACCTCGTGTGTGTTGCAGATGAATTTGGCTAATTAAGGAGCAGTGATTGTGATAGAAAAATGGCATGGTGGGTTAAAATATTATCAATTTGAGAACTTTGCATCGCTCAATCATGGGATGTTCACCCGACTCGGTGGGGTGAGTGAGGGCGCATGGGGCGCACTCAATTTGGGTGGGACTGTGGGCGATTCTGTAGAAGCGGTGCGACAAAATCATGTATTGATGTATGATGTGCTGGGTGTGACTATTCAGCAGACGTGTACCACATGGCTGGCACATGGGGCAGATACGGTGATTGTAGATGCGCCTGTCAGAAATCGGCGCTGGGTGGCGGTGGCAGATGGCATGGTCACAGACCGCCCCGATGTGGCGCTAGTGATGCGCTATGCCGATTGCACACCCTTATTATTTCATGATCCCATACGCGGGGTGATTGGGATTGGTCATGCAGGATGGCGTGGTACGGTGTTGGGCATTGGCGAAAGTGTGGTCAAGACAATGATAACCGCCTATGGGTGTCGTCCTGCTGATATACGGGCGGGGATTGGCGCGAGCATCGGACCCGATAAATATCAGGTGGGTGGGGAGGTGGTACAAGCTGTGCATGAGCATTTTGGCACAATAGAGGGGCTTATTCGTTATGACCCTGCCGATAACACCGCCTATTTTAATTTGTGGGAAGCCAATAAACGGGCTTTGCAAGGCATGGGATTAACCGCTATCGAAATTGCCGGGATATGCACCGCCACCCGTTTGGACGAATTTTATTCGCATCGGGCAGAAAAAGGTCGCACAGGGCGTTTTGGTGTGGTGATGAGTCTATGAGTATTACCGATAACCTAATTTTGGTAAAAAAACAAATTGCAGAAGCGTGTGCGCGGGTTATGCGTGACCCATCAGAAGTGACACTCGTGGCAGTGAGCAAACAGCACCCTATAGCCGATATTTTAGAAGCATATACGGCGGGTCAACGGCATTTTGGCGAAAATCGGATAGAAGAAATGCGCGAAAAATACCCGCAAATTCCCCATCACGACATCACATGGCACATGGTGGGGCATATCCAAAGCCGAAAAGCACGCGATATTCCCCCCTATTTTAATGTCGTTCACTCGGTGGATAGCCTATCGTTGGCACAGAAATTATCTTCTGCGACAGAAAAATCCCAAAAAGCCGTTTTGGATGTGTTGTTGCAAATTAACATTTCTGGAGAAGAATCTAAAAGCGGATTTTTTGCAGTGGATTGGAAACAGAATACCGATGTACGGGCTGAATTATGGAACAATATCCGCGAAATTCTCGTATTGCCTTATATACAGGTGATGGGTTTGATGACGATGGCGTTTATTGCCGATAATCCAGAGCAAATTCGACCTGTATTTGCGGGCTTGCGTGATTTGCGTGATGCGTTGGCAGGCGATTTTAATATCCCATTGCCCCATTTGAGCATGGGTATGACCGATGATTTTAGGGTGGGAATCGAAGAAGGCGCAACGATAGTGCGTGTTGGTCGGGCAATTTTTGGCGAGCGTTAAACACTTATCCCATTTTTATAATTCTGCGGTACTATGTGTACCAATAACGTTCATTGACAAGATAAGGATTGACTTATGATAGCGCAAGTTTTGGTCGGGATTATCAATATCTACAGCCTCATTATTTTGGCGCGTGTATTGCTTAGTTGGTTTCCAGATATAGACCCCTATAGCCCTCCCGTACAATTTTTATATGCCGTGACAGAACCCGTTTTAAGCCCTGTGCGCCAATTGTTGCGCCAACAATTTCCCGATATGGGGATGTTTGATTTTAGCCCCATTGTAGTTATGGTTGGGCTAACGATACTTGGGCGTGTTGTTGTAGCGGCATTCTAAGGCTTAACAAACCATTTTTTCATAAATGTTTTGACAATATTTTGTCAATATCGTGTAAAATGATGTTAACACAAGGTTTTGCCTGATAATAACCATAAAGGAACTTTCTTATGACAAATCGTCCCTTCAAAATTACAGATGCGACATCTGGCGCGGCATTTACCGTGCGCGTCGTGACTCGGTGTGCCAAAACAGAGGCTGTGGGTGTTCAAGAGGATGGGTCATTACGAATCCGCCTCACCGCCCAAGCCGCAGGAGAACACGATGCCAACACCGAATTACTGGGTTTTCTCTCTAGCGAGTTGGGTGTAGCGCAGGGAAAAATCGAAATTGTGGCGGGTGAAAAAGAACGCGACAAACTTATCAGTGTAGAAGGGGTGTCTACACAGTTGATAGAAGAAAAATTTGGTAAACCGATTGCTGAATAATTAATCTCGTGAAGCGATTATGGTTTATGATGGCTGAGGGTGAACGTTGTTTCGCCCTTTTTATGATAATAGGCTTGCTCATGATAGGATGCACGCCCGATTTGGCTTCTACACCTATCCCAACACTATCCATTAGCCCCATTCCGCCAACTGCTACCCCTTTGCCACCCACCGATATTCCCACCCAAGAACCGCGCCTTAGTCCTGCCGATTTGGTCAATGCGACCCCACAATCTGCCTCAGAACGGTTATCGCGTCTTGTTTTGGCAGATGTTCAAACACGCCTTAGTGCTGGTGAAATCATTGAAGATGTGACAATTGCCCCCATGCGCTGGGAAGATTTGCCTACATTGGGATGTAATTCATCGGCATCACCAAATGTCCGCCGAACAGATGGCTTTTGGGTGTTGGTGACGGCTGGTGAGCAGGTCTATGACTATCACACCAATGTGTCGCAATTGCTGGTTTTATGCGCGATTTATCCAATAGATGATGTTCCAGTGGATATTCGTTTGTTGATTGACCCGTTGGTGATGGAATTAGTGGCATTGGCACAGCGCCGATTGGCAACGCAGTTTGATATTTTAGACCGTCGTGTGAAGCCGATTGAAATCATCCCCTACACATGGTCAGATACCAGTCTTGGGTGTCCAGAACCACGCCAGACGTATGCGACACAGCAAATTGATGGGTATCGTTTGGTAGTGCAAGTGGGTGAGGCGTTATATGCGTTTCATACCGATAGTGGGCAAATTCGCCCTTGCCCAGATGGTCAAGAAGAGTTGCCGATAGAGGCAGAATTAGAAATTACGCCAGAAGTATCGCCAGAGGTATGAGCCTCTGGCAACGTTTTTTATACGGGTGATGGCAACACCATGCCTAATTGTGATTGCAAATAACATAATCCCAAGTGGGCGGCGGCACGAACAACGGGTTCACGATGGCGCAGTGCCGCATAGAGCGCATCGGCTTGTGAGATAATGCCCATTTGCCCAATATTGGCAACCGACAGGGCTTGAATATTGGTATTTCCCTCTTCTAGTGCCTTACGCAGCAGGGCATCGCCCCCTGTACTGACTTGTTTAGAGGCATCGCCCAAACTATTGAGCCAGTCGCGTAACCAATCTAAAGATTCCACATCGGGAATGGGGCGCACCCCAGAGGCAGTTTCGCCAAATTGCATCTCCAAAAAGGCTTGTTCTGCCGCCGAGCGCACATACCATTGGTCATCTTCTGTGGATGTTTTATAGATGGCGACCAATGCCCAGGGGGTGTTAATTCTGCGTAGCCCAAAGACTGCCGCACGGCGCACCATAATATCCTCATGGGCAATAGCATCATATAACACGGGATAGCCCTCATCTGGCAAGGCGGCGAATGCCTCTGCAATGGCTTGACGGAGCGCCTCTGTGCCTGTGGTCAATACCGCGACCATCTCTTCTAGTGCATCTTGTGAGCCAATTGCCCCAAGCGCCAATCCTGCTGATAATGCGACTTCTGGGTCTACATCCGCCAATAGGCTGGTGATGTCTTTGATGGCTTCATCGGCGCGTAATGCTCCTAATCCCAAACACGATAGACGGCGTACTTCTGGATTTGAATCACGTAAGCCACGCGCAAAAATTCGCACAATATTTTTATCGCGTGTGCCAACCAACGCGGATGCGATGCGCTCCCGTAACAGGGGATACTGGTTGGGTTGCACAAACGCATTGCCCAATGCTTTTAATACCGCAGAACGCCATTCGACCTTGCCTGCATATTTGAGCCAATAGGTCATCTCTAATAGGGTGTTATGTAGGACATCGGCGGGTTGGGTGAGGCGGGCATTGGCGAGTGCATCGAGTGAGCTATGCAAATTCACAAATGCCAACGCATCGCGCCATGTGGGGATATTGGTGAGCGACAACAATGACTGTGCATCAAATTCTGGCAAGACATAACTGGCAAAATATGCCGCCAATATTGGGTTTTTGAATTGATATTTATCCCCACGAAATGCCCGTAACAGCCCGCTTTTTTGGAGCGATTGCAAGAAGCGCTGGAGTTCTTTGTTGCTACTGGTCACTTTTTCGGTGACTGTTTTCACTTCTTGCGAGGTTGTGGGGGCATCATCGGATTCTAAAATCGCATCCCAATCTTCTTCGGTGGCATCGGGTGCTTTTTCTGTGACTACGGGTACATCGGTGTCTGCGCCACGCAAAATTTCATCGAATCGGGCAAGGGTGATATAGCCTTCTTCCAATTGCAATAATGCCGCCCGTCCCAATTGTTCGCGCACATGCTCAAAGGTCATATTGGGCAAATAGCGTGCGACAAGAAATTGCAACCAATCACCCAATTGCTCACGTTCTGGGCTATCGAACATCGCCCAAATCTTGGTGGTGAGTTCTAGCGGGGTATAGGCGCGATTGCGGTCACGCACACGTTCTAGGGTGACGGCGGGAATATCGGCTTTGCGTTTGCCAATTTTGCCCCAATGGGTCGCCCATTTTTCGATGAGCGTATCGGCATGGGTATCGGTGAAGGGACGCAAAAATACGGGGCTAAAGCCGATGTGCATCAATTGTCCATAGCCTTGTGTATTGCTGGTGATGATGACGAAATTTTCGCCATATTCGCCCAAAAATGCCACTAGCCATGTGCGGACGAGGGCTTGATGTGCCAGTGGCAATTCGTCAAAACCATCGAGTAACACTAAGCCTTTGCCTTCATGCAGGCGCTCATAAATATTACGGGGCATGGTCTTTGATGTGATATTGCCCGTATACATTTGCATGGCACGCACAAGCGGTTCTGCGGGATCTATTTCTCTGCCCATCTCTTCGATGAATAGGGCGATATTGGCTAAATGCACATATATCGGGGTGAGTTGCTTAAACGATGTATTCACGGTGATTTTTTTGCCAGACTGATTTTCACCCGCTTTTTGTTTTTCAATCGCATCTTTGGCTTGATCTTCAACTGTAACACGGTCTTTATAGCCTTTGGCTTGTTCTGCCTGTGCCTTAAATTTTATTTCCTGATTCAGTCGTTCTTGCACGACATCTACAGGCGGGTCAAATTTGACCACACCCAAACTCCAAAGCGCAATGGTGTGTAGGGCGGTGGTGCGACCACTGCCCGCATCACCCAAAAGCATCACGGCTTTTGCCCCATTATTTAATTCTGCAATGCTCATGGTGGCAATATTATACGGGGCGTGTAGATAGGGGTAATCTGGCACCATTGGCACCACCCGAAATACATCCTGCACAATATCTTCGTCCTGTGGGGCAAGCAGGGGTGGGGCAGGGATAAATTTGGGTTCTATAACCAGTTCTGATAAACCAATCATATCCCCTGCGAGATGGTCTTTTTGAATATATTTAATTAAATCACCAATATAGCGCGAATCGGCGGTACGCTTGGCATATTCTTGGGCATTAGAAGCCCGTTGTGTCACCGATTCTGTCGCCCCCGACAAAAGATGCCTTGCCCGATATAACCCATAAGCTGTTCCCCAGCCTGTGAGGACACCTAGACCAAAATTGACATCAATAATAAGATCTGCCATTGTTTATCCCATCCTACTACTTACACCATCTCAAATAAAATGCGTCCACAACCTAAGCACATGACGAGTTCATTACCTTTTCTGACTGCTTCTTCTACAAATTTTGTTTGTTCAATGCCACACAGCGTACAACTGCAATTTCTGAGGACTGCCACCGCCTGATTCGCCTTTTTGGGGCGTAAGGTTTCATAGGTCTTAAGATTTTGCGGTGTAATACCTGCTATTATTTGTGCGCGTTGTGTAGTGATTGCCACTACTGTTTTGAGGAGTTGGTTTTTTTCTGCGCCCAATTCTTTGTTTTCTTGCGCCGATGCGTCTATTGCCAATTGCAATTTGGCTTCGGCAGAGGTTAAGTCGTCGGTTGCCTCTTCTACGAACATCATATTTTCTAATAAATGTTCTTCTAGGGTTTCTCTACGATGTTTTAGTGAGGCGATTTCATTTTCTAAATCTTGTAATTCTTTGGGATTTTTCACTGCCCCGCTATAGAGGCGGTCTTCACTGGCTTTATGTTTATTTTGGACAGTCTGTAATTCTAATTCCAAGTCTTTAACTTTGATACGATAGGGCGTGAGGATGCTATTTGCCTGATCCACACGTTGCTTTGCGCGGAGGACAACCGTATTGTTGGTGAGTTGTGTGTCTATTTCTGCCAGCCGTTTGCGATTTTTTTGTAGGGCAATATCAATTTTCTGTAGGTTATATAAGACTTCTGCTTGAGAAAGCATGTTATTTTCCTTGCATTGCATGAGTCCATTATGTGCGATTTATGCTATTTTGCGCTAAGATAGTAAAAACGCAAATTAAAATATACTTTTGTCTCTATTCTAAACCATATTGCGTTTTAGCACGAATTTTGAGAAGGTGGCTGAATGCAATCCGATTATACAGGTCATATTACAACATCTGAATGGCGATGGGTGATTATCATTAGCGTGATTTTGGCACTTTTGGCATTTATGCCGTTTTTATGGGTGTTGATAGTTGGGATTAATGATAGTCAATGGCGTTTTATGGGAGCATTGCACGATTATCAAAATAGTGCGGTGTATCTTTCGATGATGCAACAAGGGACAGATGGCGATTTATTGATGCGCTACCTGCATACCCCAGAAGCACATAGTGGGGCATTTTTGGAGCCACTATACACCTTGCTGGGGCAATTATCCCGCATCCCCACATTTTCGCCTATCCTCATGTTTCATGTGGCACGGGTGGTTGCTTCTGTCTTTATGTATTTGGCAATTTATCAATTGGCATCGCATATCTGGACGCGCACGCGCACACGGCGCATCTTTTTTACGTTTGTTGCGGTTGCCAGTGGGGTGGGATGGATTGCCGTCCCATTGACACAATCACTGGGGTATATAGATTTGCAATCACCTTATGCTTATCCGTTTTTTACTTCATTGACCAATGTGCATTTGCCGTTGGCAGTGGCGTTGGTGGCACTTTTGGCAAGTATGATTATCCTCATCTTTAGACCGGGTGAGACTGCTTTGCCCACTGTGAGCAATGGCGGAACAATGGTCTTTGTGGGTGTATTATTGCTCACCTTGTTATATCCCTTTGCGTATATGCCCCTTATCACCGCATTTTTGGTGAATTTAATCATTTATTGGCTAGACCATCGCAAAATAACCAGCCCACATCTAAATTGGCTATTGTTGTTTATTTTGCCCGCAGTGCCGATTTTGGCATATAACGCGCTGGTATTTGAGAGCAACCCCATTATCCAAGAAATTTGGCGACAACAAAGCGCCCTGCCACCTTCACCAATTTTATTGTTGTTGGGGGTACTGATTCCATTTGTCATTGCATTACCTGGGTTATACCGTGCTATTCGTCGTTTTAACCGCGATGGCGACCAATTTATGTTTATTTGGTTACTTGCGATGATAGCATGGGTGTATCTGCCTGTAGCGGGACAAGACCATTTTCTGCTTGGTCTGATGCTCCCACTGGGGTATTTTGCCACACGGTCTATTGTGGACTTTTGGTTTGGATTCATGAAGCGCATGTGGCAAATGCGTGTGTTTGCGGCAATGTTACCCATCATTGGCACAAGTCACCTATTTGTGTTGCTTATCCCGTTATATCCGATTGCCATTGAACCCGAAGCCAATGGGGAGTCGGGTATTTTGTTGCAAAGCGATTATATCGGCGCATTTACATGGTTAAATGGTGTCAATAACAGTGACCACATGGTTGTTTTGGCATCGCCAAACACAAGTTTGTGGTTGCCAGTGTGGACAAATGCCCATGTGGTCTATGGACACCCAACCATCACCACACAACCAATTTTTAAGCGTCAGGGGGTGATTAAATGGTATCAGGTGGTGAATACCCAACAATGTGATGACCGTCTTTTGCGCGGTGGTTATAGTTTTCGGTCAAACCAATATACGGTCACTTATGTGCTATTTGGTCCCCAAGAAGCCCGACTGGGTATGGGGGCTTGCACGGCATTATTGCGTGCTGTGGCACGTTTTGGTGATGTGTGGATTTATATATACCCATAATGTAGAGGCGAGGCAACCAGACCCATGCTTTTTTCTCCTTTTTCTAAGCGCAATCGGTTGCAACTTCGCATTTCTGAGCGCCGATTGTTATTGATGGCGGGAGATGTGTTGGCGGTCACGCTCTCCACATTTTTTGCCCTATATATTTGGTCGCGGGTGGCAGAGACCCCCTTCACAATTGATTTTGTGTTGCCACGCAGTTATTGGTTTTTTGTGTTGCCCATTTTTTGGCTGATACTCGCCAGCGCCAACGATTTTTATCAATTGCGTGTGGCGGCAAATCGGTGGCAATCGCTTCAACGGCTGATGGTGATTACGGGACAAATGATATTGGTCTATATCATCGTGTTTTTTGTCTCGTCTCGTGATGAATTGCCCCGTTTATTTATTTTTTACTATGGCATACTCGCCTTTGTGACCATCGCGCTTTGGCGTATGTTAAATCCTGCTTTATTGGGATGGGCAAGCACCGCCAGACGGGTGTTGATTATTGGCACAAATTCGTCTGCCCAAAAAATTGCCGAGACGCTCAAAACATTTGGCGCACAGGGGTATGAAATTCGTGGGATTATTAGCCAAACGGTGGATGTTGGCAAGACGATTCATGGCGTGCCTGTGATTGGCACGGGCGCAGATTTGATGAATTTTGTCCTCAGAGACCGCATTGCCGAATTGGTCATCACTGATATTGCCGATACCGATGCCGAGATTTTTCGGGCGGTGATGCAAGCCTATGAGCAGGGGGTGGTGCTGTCGCCCATGCCACTTTTATATGCACGACTAACAGGGCGTGTGCCGGTTCAGGATGTGCATAATCAATGGGGTATCGTGTTGCCAATTGAGGGGCAATCGTTGTTTAGCCCATATCCTGCCTTGAAACGGCTGATGGATATTGTTTTGGCGCTCATTGGCATGATGGTCTTTATTCCATTGCTACCCATCTTGGCGCTGATTATCAAACTCGATTCCAAAGGTGGTGTGTTCTATACACAAATTCGCACAGGGTTGCGGGGCAAAAATTTTCGGATTATCAAATTTCGGACGATGGTTCAGGATGCCGAAAAAGCCACAGGCGCGATTTTTAGTGTTGCCAATGATAGCCGTGTGACCCGTGTGGGTAAAATTTGTCGTAAGACCAGACTCGATGAATTGCCACAAATTATCAATGTCCTCAAAGGTGATATGAGCATTGTCGGACCGCGCCCAGAACGCCCAGAACATATTGCACGGCTCACCGAGAGCATCCCGTTTTATCGCACACGGCTGGTCATCCGCCCTGGATTAACGGGCTGGGCGCAGGTGAAATATCATTATGGGTCTACCGATGAGGACGCATTGGTCAAACTGGAATATGACCTCTATTACATCCGCAACCAGTCGTTATTGCTGGATTTGAATATCATCATTCGCAC
>DAOTUO010000014.1:0-13034 GCA_034436595.1 Anaerolineae bacterium
GGTTGGGGGTGGGGTGAAAACACGTTTAATGATGCGTTATTGACATAATCCTATGAATTTGTTTTCGGTTCTCCATTAGGAGATGGGTAAGTTGATCCTCAAACATACGATACAGAATTTCGATTTACAACGGGCGATTATTCGCACAGATATTATTTTTGAACCCGTCATCATGTCACCCCAAAACACCATGCCACTGCAAGAGGCATTAGACAAACGGCTTATTGGTCATAGCGACCCTTTGCTCACTTTTGAGATAGGGCAAACAACGGTTTGTCTCAATCTCGTCCGCATGATTTATCATCATGTGGCGCAGGGTGTCACAGAAGATACAGCATGGATGGTTTCTTATTGTGTGGTGTGCAATGCGGGGATGTTATTTTCTCCATGTATAGACGAAAAACCACATCATTTTGCCGATGGCGGTTTTTATAACGCCATGACCCTGCTGACAGACAAAGAAACACGGTCTATTTGGAATCATATTACAGGGCAATGTTTACATGGGGTGCATAAAGATGCCCAATTGACTCATTTGGGTGTGCCATTGCAAAAAACGGCGGTGCAAGTGGTCGCAGAACATCCACCAGCGATTATCGCTATGGCACAATTGGACAGTGACACCTTACAAGAGTTGCAAACCGATAATGTGGAACGACTCAACCCAGACCTCAAATTATCTGACAGTGCCATGAGTACCCTCCGCCTAGAAGATACACGCCTGCCCCGTTTTGATATGGGTTTGGGGGTATGGACAGAGCAAACACGACGGTTTTATCCGTATCGCAAAATTATCCATCACAACGCTATATTGGATGAATTAGAGGGCAAAACGATTCTCATTCATTCGTCACCAGAAAGTGTCGCGCCAGAGGCGTTTTATACCACTGCCAAATCGTTTGAGTGGCAAAATGATATTCTCAAACTGGATAATGGGCAAACTGTCCGCGATGGTGTTATATACGATGCCGATGGGGCGGTGGTCTTGGTAGAGCGTCCACAACAATTATTTCAACGATGGTATAGTTTTACACTGCTATTTGATGATTGCGAGATTTATAAGTGATGGGTTGATAGGGGGATACGCAACATCCCCCATCTTCATCATGAAAATGGGGGATGTGATAATTCTGGGTGGGGATTGTTAGTTTATGGTGAGGTTAAATGACCCTGCGCCGTCCCAGTCGCCTCTGGCTTCGTAGATAGTGTTAAATCCATAACTAGTGGCAATCACAAAATAGAAGCCATTTTCTGGCAAGGTGAAGCGATTAATTTGCGAGAAATAATTCATGTTATCGCCGTCATCGTTTACTGCTACGCGGTTGCCATCGGCATCGAACAGATACAAAATAGTATCCATTTCTGCGCCATTATTAGCGGTGGTGATGGTGACAACATCGCCAGAACGCCCTGTAAGGGTGGCATAGACCACAGGCACGTCTTTGGTGACTGTAGCAACCACAGGGGCGCTGTTGCTCAACGATGAAGCGGTGTAGTCGAGTTCTTCACTCTCTACCCATGTACCCGCTAGGCTAATTTCGTAGCGTAGGTCACGGGGAATAGCGCCTGCACTCCCATAAATGCCTTCAAAGTCGAATCGCTCGCCCGATTTTGTTGTTGCAACCACAAAGTATGTGCCATCGGTGGGCAATTGCACATTTTCGATGAGGGCAGAAAATAGGCGTGGTCCGCTATCATCATCCGCCATAATCACCGCACCATCCCCACTAAGCAATATGAGATAGGGGTCTAGCTGGCTATCACTGGGTTGAATCATCGAGATGGTCACAAAGTCGTTGGCACGCCCATTGAACGCATAAATGTGTGCGTTGACCTCTGGCTCAAATGTCCCCGTGACAATTTCGCCACGAGTGAGCATGGGAGGGGTAAATTCGGGTGTTTGTTGGGCGCTGGTGGCATTAACCGTCAAGACCAACCCCACCAACACAAGGGCAATTGCAAGTGTTCTAAATGTGAATGTGAGCATTTTCATCGATGCCACCTCTGTTCCTCATCTGTTGAATCATTATATCACCATTATAGCACGCCACCGATTAAATAACCCCCTCATAACAGGGGGCATATTCCCAAAAATGGGCATGGCGTAGGGCGGTAGTCGGTTAGAAGCGTCCATTCATGGTACTGACATAGCCTGTGAGTTCTGCATAGCCATAACCGCTAAAATCACCCGTAATTTGCACCGCACCTTCCCAATAGGCAATACCGCCACTGTTCAATTCTTGGTCTTTTGCCAGCGGTGTGACGGTGAGTGTGCGTGACTGTTCATCGTCAAAAATAGCACCACTGAGTGTAATCGTCCAGCCAGAAGGATAGTCTGCGTTGGTATGTGGGCTACGCCATGTATCGGTTTCTGTGATGGTAAATTCTTCTGCCGATAAATAGCGGGTTGTCCCATCGGGATAAATGAGCAATCCGCCGAAAGCAGGTTCACGCCCACCATCTTCCATACGGATTTTGCCGACCATCAGCTCATAATCGTTATCAAAAATCAGACCAAACCAATCCCACCCTTGTGCGCCTGTGCCGAGTGCGCTGGTCGAAAATTCATGGTCTTTCCATGTGTTGCCCGTCACGGTGAATGATTGTCCATTGATGGTAATCGTGCCGTCTGTGAGCAACCGTGACAATGTGTAATAATAACTGGCATTGCCTGCATCGGCACTTTTTTGGCTGAGACCATTATCCCCCTGTAGCGCGGGTGATTTGGTCTGTTGTAGGGTCAAATCCACCGAAAATTGGTCGCTTTGGGCAGATATGCGCGTGGTCTGATGGGTATCATCCAGCGCATATATTTCCCAATCTTCTAGCCATACCCGATAATCGGCGGTGGGGTTTGCTTCGTTGGGCAATGCACCCGCCAAATTTGCGCCACCACGGCCGTAACGTTCATCGTGGAAAAATTGCTCACCCTCAACATCGCTCACGGTGAAATGTGCCATATAAATTTGGCTGGTACGCCATTCAGAAGCGCTTTCAGTGGGTGATGTAGATGGCGCGATGGCTCTGCGAAATATGGTGAACTGAAAGCCAAAGCGTCTGCCAGATTCATCGGCTAAGTTGCCCGTGTAATACCACCATTCGGTCTGAAATGCATCGTGACTGCCAAAATCACGCGGAAAATTCCAGTCATAAGGGTCTATTGCCCGTGCATAGCCTGCGATGCTCGGTGAGCCACCAATCATATTTGCTTGGGCAGAAATATCGCCACTACCGCCATCTATCAGAGAAAACCCCGTAAGGACGACTGCGAGTATTAACAATGCTAATAATCCGTATTTGACCATGTTTTACCTCTCATCAGAAAGAACGACTAACCCCTCGCTATTGCTCCCCACAAATAACACACCATCCACTAAAACAGGCGCGGATGAGCGATAGTCGCCTTGTGTGCCTGTCATATAGCGCCAAATTTCTGCCCCTGTACGGCTATCGAGGGCATAGAGCATCCCCTCATATTCACTGAGCGCATACACCACATCCCCCGCCACGCTAGGGGATGAATAGGCGATATTCCCCAATTCAAAACGCCATAACACATCTCCATCATCCCGATTAAAAGCATGTAGCACGCCGTTGTAACCAAATACGAATACATCGGTATCGGTGACAGAAGCAGAGGCATAAATTTCGCTAGATAAATCGTGTTCCCAGATGGATGTGCCATCTGCCAACGATAACGCGTGCATGATGCCATCGCGTCCGCCAATATACACCACCCCGTCCAAAATAGCGGGTGTGGCATCTACGGGTTTATCGGTTTCGATATGCCAAATTTCTGCCCCTGTGGTGCTGTCTATCGCTAAGATTTTTCCGCTACGATTGCCCACGACAAGCACACCATCGGCAAATGCGGGTGATGACCATACTTGCCCGCCTGTATCGAATTTCCATAGCAATTCGCCCCGCAAGGTGGATAGGGCATAGAGATGATTATCCAAACTGCCGATATACAGCACATCATTCACCACCAATGGCGATGAATAAATTTGCCCGTTGGTTTCGTATGACCATAGCGATATGCCGTTTTGGGCATTGAGCGCATAGACCGATTTATCTAAACTGGCAAAATAAAATTTTCCGTCTTGTACCGCCCCGCTAGAGACAACCGCGCCACCCGTTTCAAATGTCCATTGTTCGATGCCTGTTTCGGCATCAATGGCGTATAGCAACCCATTTTCACTGCCGATATATACCAGACCATCGGCAACGGCAGGGGTGGTGCGGTTGGGGCGTGGGGTATCGAATGACCATAATAAGGTCGGTGTAGATAAGACAGGGGGCGAATCGTATACCCCCAAACGGGCATCCCCACCCCGAAAAGTCGAATTTTCTGGCGTGATAATTTGTGCCGATAGCGGGATAATGAGCAGAAATAATAGCGATAAAATCAATACACGCATAAAAATGCCTCCATAATTATGTCTATTAGACCACAGTATGCTAAATTATAGGTGAATAATGCGTGTGAATTGGTTTAGGCTTGCAACGCCCCGCTAATCGGTGGCGACCAGTCGAGTGTCTGATGCACATGCAACAGGGCATCAATCTTTTGGGCGATGTCATTGGGGAAGGAGGCGGTGCGCCGTGTGGTCAAATCGGCAAACGAGCCAAGCGATTCAAATATGGCAGATAACACATCTTGTTCTTTGTTGACCATGAACATCATAAAATGCACCCGTTTTTGTGAGCGACCAATCACCCGCCCATAAATATCTACTACATCACCCAAACGCACCTCTGCTGTATAGTGTAAAAATTGCTTGAGCGCAAACATCCCAACTTTGTGTGTTTGGTAATAATCGAGCGTCAAACCAAATAAATCAGCAAATAAGCCCCATCCTGCGTTATCAAAAAAGCCGAGATAATGACGGATGTTCATATGACCCATCGCATCGAGATGTTCTTCTTTGACCGTTTCGGTATGCAAATGGGGCAATGCTTTGATGCTGGCTAAGGTAATTTGTGGGACACCAGACATAGCTATTTTATCCTCTCACTTATTGTAATTATTGGCAATTCGCAACACGGTATGAAGCAAGACTGTCGCCCCGCGCACAATATCATCCCATTCTGTGAATTCTTTTGGGCTATGACTAATCCCACCCACTGATGGCACAAAAATCATACCTGTGGGGGTGATGTCGAACACCATCTGGGCATCATGCCCTGCATAACTCACGACTTCTAAAAAGGGGATATTCATATGCTGGCAGGTCGTTTTGATACTATGGATAATGTTGGGGGACATGGTGGCGGCGTGCATGTGGGTTTCGCGCATTTGCTTGATAGTGAGATGGTTGTCAAGCGCGACTTCTTGGGCAAGTGTGAGCATGTCGCTTTCCATATCGGATAACCTTCGCTCATCATGATGCCGACATTCAACCGTCAGATGTGCCTCTGAGGGGATGATATTAAATGCCCCTGGAAAAACGGTGATATTACCACAATTAAATACCCCCTGCGGATATTTTTCATGGAGGCGATGATGGGCTTGGGTGATAAAATCTGACGCCCCGCGCAAGGCATCACGCCGATTTTCGAGCTTGGTCGTACCACTATGACCCGCCTCACCATAAAATGTTAACTGATAAGTCGTCCTGCCGATGATATTGGTCACAATGCCGATGGGAATTTTTGCCTCATCGAGCCGATAGCCCTGCTCAATATGCAACTGCAAATAGCCAGCTATTTGTTGTGGGTTACGATAGGCTTTTTTCACTTTTGCGGGGCTAATGCCTGCACGGTTGAGCGCGGCACGGAAGGGGGCATAATCGGTGGGGTGGTCGCTGAGATAATTCTCGGTCAATTTTCCTGCTAATGCCCGACTGCCAAATAACGATTGCCAACAGCCTTCGCCATCGGTGAAATTGATGATTTCAAGATGAAACGGTAGTTTTATTCCCGCATCATGTATCACCCGCGCACATTCTAGCGCACAAATAATGCCAACGGCATTATCATAACGCCCACCATCTGGCACACCATCTAAATGGGAGCCAATGAGAAATGTTTGTGCCTCTGGGTTATCTGTAGATAGAACCCCACTCACATTACCCGCTTCGTCATCGGTGACAGTTAAGCCGATAGCTTCGAGTTTATTGGCAAACCACAACCGCGACTTCAGGTCTTCGTTGGAGAGAGCCAAGCGTTCTACGCCACCAGCGCGTGTCTCTCCAATCTGAGAGAGTTCAATAAAATCGCGCCAAAGACGTTCTGCATTGACGTGCAAATGGTCATAAGTTGTCAAAGGGATTACATATCCTTGTGCAAAAAATGTCGTTGAATAAAAATTTAATTTCCATATTATAGGTGATTTGGGGCATAATTTGTAGGGACGACCTCTTTTTGATAGGTTGTAGGAGTGTATTTAGGTTCATTAAGATTTTTCAATCCCCTAAAGACTAGGGGCATTTTTGGGTGTAAACTAAGAGATAATATGGTTATTAGGGATTTTAACAGAAAGGTGATTATATGGATTTTTTAACCATCAATCCCGCACTTACAGACCCAAGCCTTGTGTTTGTTATTTTTGTGATTAGCTTATGGATTACGGTCACAGCAACACATCTCCCTGGCACGGGTGCATTAGAATTTTTGTCGTTTGGTGGCATTGTTGTGAGTGGTATTATCCTCTTGCAAATGCCGACCAGTTGGCTGGCAGTATTGGTGATGGTGATAGGCGTGGGGGGATATTCCATCATGCCATTTATCAAACACGAATATTTTGTGCTGGCATGGGGGGGCATCATTTTGCAGGGAATAGGCGGTTTGTTCCTATTTGATGGCATGATTGTTTCGCCATTTGTCATTGGTGTGGTGATGTTGCTTTTGGCGGGGTATTGCCAATTTATATTGTTGCCCGCGTTGCGTGTGGGCATGTCACAATCTAATAATACCAAAGACGATGAACTGGTCGGTTTGATTGGCAGAGTCACTACCGATATAAATCTTACGGGGACGGTGCTGGTCGAGAGCGAATCTTGGACAGCCACAAGCCATTTTCCCATCAAAACGGGCGAATCGGTGGTTATAATAGAACGAAATGGGCTACAATTGATTGTAGAGAGTTTGAAGCGCAAACGCGCTGATGATGTTGATGAAATACTCACGGAAGAGGAGATTCACTAATGGATGATTCAACGCCAATTCTGATTGGCATTGGTATACTGGTTTTATTTTTCTACTTTTTCTCGCAGGTGTTACGCATTGTGCCACAATATCAACGATTGGTTATTTTGTCGTTGGGGCGGTTTGCGGGAATACGCGGTCCAGGTGTCGTCATTGTCATCCCCTTCATTGAACGGGCGGTGAGTGTGGATATTCGGGAACGTTTTTTGGATATTCCTGCACAAACCGCTATTACGCAAGACAATGCGCCTATCTCGATTGACTTTTTAGTCTATTACCGCATTATAGATCCACGCCGCTCTGTATTGGATGTCGAGAATGTGGTGAGCGCCACCATTAATATCGCCACCACGACATTACGTGCCGTTATCGGTGATATTGTCCTCGATTCGGTGCTATCGAAACGTGAGCAAATCAACGATACCTTGCGTGTAAAACTCGATGAAGTGACGGAACGTTGGGGTATCAAAGTCACTAGTGTGGAAATCCGCGAGATTATCCCACCCCGCGAAGTTCAAGATGCGATGAACCGCCAAATGACCGCTGAGCGTGAACGGCGTGCTGTGGTCACAAAAGCCAGTGGTGAGCGTGAAGCCGCCATTTTGGAAGCAGAAGGCGACCGTCAGGCAGATATTTTGCGCTCAGAAGGTAAAAAGCAATCGGCTATTTTGGAAGCAGAAGGCGAGCGCCAAGCCCAATTGCTCCGCGCACAAGGTTTTAGTAAGGCGCTGGAATCTATTTCAGAGACGGCAAAAACTGTTGATGAAAATACCATGCTGTTGCAATATCTCGACACGCTCAAGGCAGTCGGTAGCAGTCCATCCACCAAATTTGTCTTGCCCATGGAAATCTCTGGCATGATGGAAAAAGTGATGAATAGTATGAGCAAAAACGGGTCATAAATAACGGATTGAATCGAATAAATAAAAAATGGGTGCTGACCAATGCACCCGTTTTTTTGTTGCTCCATGAATAGCAATTTTAGGCATGTTAGCCCCTCCCCAAAGGCTTAGGGAGGGGCTAATACTTCGCTTAGAAGTGGTTTTCTCCCCTTTCCCCACTCAGTGGGGATATAGGGGCAGGGGGATAGGGGATGTTTTTGTTGTCTACTATCAGGGTATTAGCGGACACTCGGTATTGCTGGTGGCTTGCACCAAATCGCTCCGTACCCAGCCTGTGAGGGTGGCTTCTCCTAATTCGGTTTTGATGTTATACCACACGGCTTCTGTAGTCGTATTGCGACGTTGTGCCAAGACTTCCATTACTGTGCCAGATGGTAATGTCCCCAGTGATAATTCGTTTTGACCGGGTGATACACGCACAACGGCGGCATTTTCTGGTCGCACGACCACAATACACAATGCAATCGGTGTGGGTGTGATGGATGGTGTGGATGTCGCCGTTGGGGTGCTGGTGGCGGTTGATGTTGATGTCACCGTAGATGTATGAGTGGGTGTATAGGTCTCGGTTGGTGTGTTGGATGAGGTCACGGTTAATGATGGCGTAACTGTCCATGTTGAGGTGGGGGTATTGCTGGGTGTATTGGTCGGCGATGGCGTATAGGTGGGTGATGGCGTGATACTCGCCGTTGGGGTTTCGGTTGGTGTGGGGGTATCACTGGGTGTCGGAGTGATCGATGGTGTAGATGTCTCGGTGGCGGTGGCGGTGGGTGGTGGAAATAACACGACCTCCCATTGTGGACGGGTGACAAATGCCAATGCGCCTAAAACGATAATGATACCGCCGATAATCGCCCCAATGAGCAAACGACCACGCTGTTTTTCTCTGCGGAGTTGGGTTTCTAGCCGCAATAGCTCTGTCCGCCGTCCCAAAATGCGGAATGGCTCTTCACGCAGGGTATCTATCCATGTCCCTGCTTCGGTCATATCACCTTCTTCTAGCGCGACCTCTGCCCGTTCCAAATGACGGCTAAATAACTCGTTTACAGACAGTTTATAGCGTTCATCTTGGGCATAATCGCGTAGGCTTGCCAACATTGCCCGTGCTTGGGCGAGTTCTGCATCAAAATTTTGGGCAATCATGGCAGAAGCGCGTTCCAACGTCTGACGGGCGCGTTGCATCTCTGCAGATAGGGCGCGGGCATCGTTGAGTAACCCCGCAAGGCGTGTGTCTGATGGGTCTAACTCCACGCCGAGTTCTAATAGCCGAGAGGCTTCGGCGCTGACCATCATTTTTTCTTCCAACGACACCGCATTGCTGGCGCGGGTGAGGGCGGCTTGGGCTTGGTCGTTGATTTGTGCCTTAATTGAGGCGAGTTTATTATTGGTCTCGGCTTGCAATGAGGATAAGCGTTGGCTATTGGGCAACAATTGGCGAACCCGTGCCAGTGCGGTAAGGATTCCCTGAATTTGGGTGGTTTGGTCTGCTAGTGTGCCACTGAGCATACTTAATTTGACGGTGATTTGGTCTGTCTCGCCTAAAATACGGCGGATATTTTCTGCGCGTTCCTCTGCTTGTGGGTCATTGGCGACCACACGCAATGCCCCTTCATATTTGCGGAGCGCATCTGACCAACTATCAGTCGCCATGAGCCTATCGCCCTCATTCAATAATTCACGCGCCAAGGCGAGGTCTTGAATATCGAGCATGGCTTGTTCGGCATCTTTCCATGTCAAAATGCCGTTGCGTTCTGCCAAATCGCGTGCCTCACGATAGAGACGTTCTGCCTCCTCATAATTGCCTGCCCGTACCAATGAATTGGCGCGGTTATATGCCACACGCGCATCAAACGGAATCCGATGGTCTGGCACAACACCACGAATCAGATTATCTTCGGCTTTTTCACGATAATCTGTCGCGGTGGGGTTATTGGGCGATTGCGATAAAATCCGATTTGCGACTTCGATGGTCGCCTGATAATCACCCGCATAATAGGCTTGGGTGAGTTCTGAGAGCATCTCATCCAATTCACCCGTCTGACCGACACGGCGCATTGTGCCTGTGGAGGTGGTCGGCGGGCGCACATTGCTTGGCGGTGGGGGATTCGATGATGGTCGTGGTGGCGGTGGGGCAGAGTAGTCACTGCTTGGCGATGATGAATTGTAATCTGTATCGCCCATTGGCGATTGAATAACAGGCGTTTCTGGTGTTGGCTTGGATGCGGGTGGCTTGAGGTTATACCGCTTAAATAAATCCGATACCCGTTGCAGGGCGTGGGGGGTCTTTTGGGCGGCATCTTTGAGGAGCATGAGCGTCTCTTCATACCCAGAATCCAGCGCGATGGCTTCTTCTAAAATATCTAACGCCTCATCTATATCATCATCATCCCCTGCGATTTCGATACGAATCCGCGCACGGCGCAATAACCCGCGAATGGCGGTGATATTGGTCGCAGACGGTTGACTGAGTTTTGCGATTTCTGCAAAGAGTGACTGAGCATTGGTCTCTTGTGGTGTGTTTTTTGCCTCTGCCAAAATTTGACGGGCGGCGCGTTCTAAATCGGCTATGGCGACACTCATAGCCTCTTTGCCCACTTTGCGGGAGAGGCTTTGGAGTTGTTGGCGCAAGTCATCTAAACGTTGTTGTATATCGGGCATGGTTTTATCTCAATGAATGAATTTTATAAACATCCCTAAAACATACCTGAGTCTTGCGTTAGGGGCAAGTGCTTATTTGAATTAGGTGTGTTAAAATAGGGAATAAGCACGAATTAGGAGCGACTTGCTATGTTAATTACCCCTAGCCATCGTATCATGCTCATGTACGATATTCATCCAGACCATCACGAAGCCTATTACCAATATATGCTCGGTGAATTTGTCCCCGAATTACAAAAAATGGGACTTTATATGATTTATGCGTGGCAGGTCTATGGTGAAAACCAGCCAGAGCGTTTTGTTGAATTTGTCTGTGAGAGTGTTGGTATCCTCAAAACAGTCCTCACTAGCCTCGAATTTCAAGATGCAGAAGAACGCCTTAAAGAATATACGGTTAACTATCGGCGCAAAGTGGTCATTTTCAAAAATCGCCCACAGGTTTAGTGGACATTATTCAATAATGCGGTTAAACTATTTACATCGTTAAAACTTTTTTGAATAGGAGCTTGTTTGATGTCTGATAACACTTCTAGCATCCCCTTGCGGGAACAAATCGCCCCAGAACACACATGGAACGCCCCCACTGTATTCCCAAATCGGGATGCGTGGGAAACAGCAACGGGTGATGTTTTGGCATTGTTGCCAGAGGCACGTAAATTCACAGGAAAATTAGCCGATAGCCCGCAGGTATTGGCGGATTTTATTGAACTCGCCGAAAAAATCCAACGCCAAGCCATGAAGGTGTATTTTTATGCGGTGATGGAATCGGCATGTAACGCGCTGGATAGCCAAGCGGTTGCCATGAGCGATAAAGCGGGCGGGATATTTGGTCAGGCGATGGCATCACTGTCATTTTTAGACCCAGAACTGATTGTCATTGGTCAAACGACCCTCAATTCATGGATGGCAAGCGAGCCACGCCTCGCGCATTATACCCAATATGTAGATAATCTATTCCGCCGTCAGAAGCATGTGCGTTCTGCCGAAGTGGAACAACTCATCGGCATGTCGTATGACCCCCTCAGCGCCGCAGAAAACATTTTTGAGATACTCACCAGCGCCGATATTAAATTTGCCGATGCCAAAAATACCGATGGCGAAGTATTACCTGTGGCACAAAGCACGTATGATACATGGATGGACAGCCCAGACCGCACCGTCCGCCGTAGTGCCTATGAAAGTTATACCGATGGCTATCTGGCGTTCAAAAACACGATTGCCACATCATATATATCCAGCGTGAAGCGTGATGTGTTTTATCAACGGGTACGTGGGTTTAATAGCTCATTAGAAGCATCCCTCTTTCAAAATAATGTCCCTGTGGATGTGTTCCAAAACCTCATTGACACCTTCAAGAAAAATATTCCCACATGGCATAAATATTGGAATGTGCGCCGTCGGGTATTGGGTGTGGAATCTTTGCAACCATACGATATTTGGGCACCACTCACCGCCAACCCGCCTGTTGTGCCATTTGAGCAATCGGTAGAATGGATCAGCAACGGCATGAAGCCACTCGGTGACGATTATGTCAATGCCATGCGCCGTGGATGCCTAGAAGAACGCTGGGTAGACCGTGCTGTGAACACAGGCAAGCGCACGGGTGCATTTTCGTTTGGTACTTATGACACCTTCCCCTTCATCATGATGAGCTATGACGATTCGATGGGCGCACTCAGCACATTGGCGCACGAATTGGGTCATAGTATGCACAGTTATTTATCCAAGAAAAATCAAGCATCGGTGAATAGCAACTATACGCTATTCGCGGCAGAAGTGGCATCCAACTTTAACCAAGCCCTGACCCGTGCGTATTTGCGCGAAGCCAACCCCGATGCCATGTTCCAAATTGCCCTCATCGAAGAAGCCATGAGCAATTTTCACCGCTATTTCTTTATTATGCCCACACTGGCACGCTTTGAATTAGAAGTGCATCAACGGGTAGAAAAAGGCATGGGCGTGACGGCAGATGACCTCAACAACCTGTGTGCCGATTTATTTGCAGAAGGCTATGGCTCAGAAATGCACTTTGACCGTGAACGCATCGGCATTACATGGGCGACTTTTGGGCATTTGTATAACGCCTATTATGTGTATGCCTATGCGACAGGTATCAGCGCCGCCCATGAATTGGCGAAAGGCATTTTAGCTGGCAAACCCGATGCGTCAAAACGCTATGTGGAATTTTTGAGCGCGGGTGGCTCGATGTATGCCATTGATGCGCTCAAACACGCGGGTGTGGATATGACCAAGCCCGATGCCGTCGAAACGACTTTCGGCGTGCTGGCGGATATGGTGGATAGATTAGAAAAATTAGCAGGGGTGTAG
>DAOTUO010000015.1:0-3357 GCA_034436595.1 Anaerolineae bacterium
AGGTGGTGCGCCGTATTCAACAGGGAGAATGGCGACCATCAGGCGATAGCATCGAGATTTTGCCAGAAAAGCCAAATATCTATAAACTCTATCATGAAAATATTGGGGCGCTTACGCCCATGATTGCCGATGAACTCAAAGATGCCGAGCGCGATTTTTCTGCCGATTGGGTATCTGAGGCGCTGGAAATTGCGGTCAAGAGCAATAAACGGAATATCAAATATATCCGTGCCATTTTAGAACGGTGGCGTAGAGAGGGAAAGTATGATGGGAAAGAAAAAAGACAAGAACAGGATTGGCGAAGCTATCTCTACGATGAATTTGGAAATCCCCTCAAATGACACACCCATGACCACCTGCCCGCTATGTGGCAAAGACCCTTTGTGTGGGGGGATGGGCATGGTCAAATTTAATGTGCCAGTGGGCGATTCGCGCTTTGGCAAATTATTCCGTTGCCCCAATAACCCGCCCGAAAACGACATGAATTTTCAGAATCGGTTACGCAATTTGGGCAATATGACCGCCTTCATAGACAAGACATTCGAGTCGTTTCAGTTCCGCGATTTGGGTTATAGCGAGGATGAAGAAAGCACCCTCGCACTGGTCTTTAGGAAGGCGCTCGATTTTGCCAGTTTTCCACAAGGGTGGCTGGTGCTAGAGGGCAAATATGGCAGTGGCAAAACCCATTTGGCGGCGGCAATTGCCAACGCAAGGTTGGCACAAGGCGAACAGGTGATATTTATCACCGTGCCAGATTTGCTCGATTATTTGCGCTCTGCCTATGCCCCCAATGCCGAAGATACGTATGATTCGTTGTTCGATAAGGTAAAAAATGCCTATCTGCTGATATTAGACGATTTGGGCGCAGAAAATCCCAGCCAATGGGCGCAGGAGAAATTATTTCAGTTGCTCAATCATCGCTATGTCAATCGGATGCCCACCGTCATCACCACCAATGTCGCCTTAGACCGCCTAGACGGGCGCATCCGTAGCCGTATGGTAGACCCAGATTTGAGCAGTTTTCATAAACTGAATGTGCCAGATTATCGGCGGGCAATCGAAAATAAAAATCAGACCGAAATCCAAACCGATTTGAGCCGTTATAAGCACATGCGCTTCGAGACATTTTCGTTGCAAGGGGTGGCGCAAAATGAACTTGATATGGTACAAAATGCGTTGTATACCGCCCAACAATTTTCTCAAACACCCAACGGCTGGCTCTATCTCTCTGGAAAATTTGGCACAGGCAAAACCCACTTAGCGGTGGCAATTGCTTATGCCTGTCGTGAACATGGGGTGGATGTGACGTTTATCACCACACCCGATTTGCTCGATTATCTACGCGAGACGTTTCATCCCGCCTCACCTGTGCGTTTCGATGAGCGCTTTCAGGCGGTGAAAAATGCCCAAGTATTGGTATTAGACAGTTTCGATATGACCAATGCCTCTACTTGGGCAAAAGAGAAAATTTTTCAGGTGCTAGATTATCGCTATATCAGCCAATTGCCCACCGTCCTAACCAGTGCAGTGGCAATTAATCAGCAAGAAGAACGGATTCGCACGCGGTTGATGGATGACCGCATTTGCCGAATCGAAATTTTAGCGGGAGAAGCCTACACAACGCGCCGTCGTCGCATGAAATAACTTGTAAGCATCCCCATGCCTAAAGGCAGGGGCTTTGAGTAGCCCCAATGCTTACCAGTCTCAGCCAGCAATGGCACCGTTATGGGTGAATACATAGGCACTTCGGGATGCTTCACCAGTCCCGAACTCTGCGGTACATCATTAAACAAGTCGAAATGGGTGTAGGGACGCGATTAATCACGTCCGTACCGTTCACATACAAAACCACCCAATAACTTTGACGCGGTGAACTTAACCGCCCTAAGGCGAGACCAAAAGGTAGCTTTTTATGCAAAGGGTATTTGTACTCGATAAAAACAAACAACCACTCATGCCCTACAATCCTGCACGGGCAAGGCAGTTATTGAAATCGGGGAAAGTGGCAGTATATCGTTGTTATCCATTCACAATTATCCTCAAAGACCGCGAAGGTGGTGACACACAACCGGTTCAAATCAAGATAGACCCCGGTAGCAAAACAACGGGCATCGCCATAGTCGTTGAATTCAAACGGGGATTGTGTTGTGTGTGGGCGGGTGAATTAACCCATCGTGGTCAGTCAATTCGTGACGGATTATTGAGTCGTAGGCAGTTACGCAGAGGGCGAAGAACACGCAAATTGCGCTATCGCCAAGCGCGATTTGATAATCGCAAACGTTCCGATGGTTGGCTTCCCCCGTCCCTCGTGAGCCGAGTGTATAACATTCAGACATGGATAATGCGGTTTATACGCTATATGCCTGTCACTCACTTGGCGATGGAATTGGTCAAGTTTGACACGCAGGCGATGGTTAACCCAGAAATCAGAGGTGTTGACTATCAACAAGGTGAATTATGGGGGTATGAAGTGCGGGAATATCTACTCGAAAAATTTGGTCGGAAATGTGTCTATTGTGGCGCAAAAGATGTACCACTCGAAATTGAACATATCATCCCAAAATCACGAGGCGGGTCTAATCGTGTGAGCAATTTAACACTGGCTTGTCACCCCTACAATCAGCAAAAAGGTAATCAAACCGCAGACGAGTTTGGTCATCCGCATGTGCAGAAATTGGCGAAAGCACCACTCAAAGATGCGTCTGCTATCAATGCCACACGCTGGAAATTGTACCAAACGTTGCAAAGTTTTTGTTTACCGATTGAAATTGGCACAGGTGGTCGCACAAAATACAATCGTGTTGTACAAAATTATCCAAAAACCCACTGGTTGGATGCAGTCTGTGTTGGCGAAAGTGGTCAAGCGGTATTTGTCAGTCCGAATCATCAACCATCAGTAATAAAAGCGGTGGGTAGGGGCAATCGGCAAATGACCAAACCCGACAAATATGGTTTTCCGCGTGCCACACGCCAACGCAAAAAGGTGTATTTTGGATTTCAGACGGGTGATATGGCGAAAGCGACGGTCATATCAGGCAAAAAAGCGGGTATTTATTTGGGAAAAGTGGCTGTTCGTGCAAGTGGCAGTTTTAATATCACAACCACAACAGACACGATACAGGGCATCCATCATCGTTTTTTCAAAACGATTCACAAATCAGATGGTTATAATTACATGAAAGGAGAGCGGACGCTCCTCCATGCCTAAAGGCAGGGGTTTCCGCGCCTGACATTTCGATGATAGAAGACCAAATTCGCATTATCCCCTATACACGGGGATTTCGTCCTACATTCAACGACATGATGTTTTTTAGCAATCAGATGCACCTGCACCTCGATTGGTCGCATATTGATACA
>DAOTUO010000016.1:0-42431 GCA_034436595.1 Anaerolineae bacterium
ATTTTTTCATATACAATAGGCACAAACATCCGTCCTAACCCAAAGGAGTCCATCACGCATGAGCCTAGCCGATGATGCTCGCACATTTTTACATCAAAATGAAAATTCACCCACCCGCAAGGGACAAGACCCATCCAAAACCCGCCCTCATTATGGCATTAGACAACCCGAATTACGCGCATTTATCAAAACATGGTCACAAGCCAATCCGTTATCGCACAACGAATGGATAACGGCACTCAATGATTTATATGCGGGAAAATGGCTAGAGGAAAAATTATTCGCGGGGATTGTGTTAGACCAATACCCCAAATATCGCAGACAACTCCCCCTGTCCCAATTCGACACATGGTTGGGTCAATTAGAGGGGTGGAATGAAGTAGATAACACTTGTCAATCCACCTTTGGCGCAAAAGAAATGCTGGCGCGGTGGGATGAATGGGAAATATTTTTGCGCGGACTATCAACCGATGCCAATATCAACAAACGGCGTACATCCATCGTCTTATTATTGTTGGCATTGCGCGAATCTCCCGATGAACGGTTTTGGTCGCTGGCAGTGACAAATATCAATCAGATTCAGCACGAAAAAGACAAACTCATCAGCAAAGCCATTTCATGGGTGTTGCGGACAGGCATCAAATATCATCGGGATGCTGTAGCACGCTATATCGCTGATAATCAAGCCGATTTACCCGCATTTATCATCCGAGAGGTAGAAACCAAACTCAAAACGGGCAAAAAAATCAGGTAAGCAGGCTAATGAATGATGATATGATATTTTGTGAAGAATGACTGATGGGTTACAATAAAAATATAATTTTCAACTTTTGAAGGAATTGCTATGAACACACATCCCCATTATGGGCAACCAGTTACCTTTACAGGCACACCACTCCCCAACGCCACCAGCGCCATGATTATGATTCATGGGCGTGGGGGCGATGCACTAGATATTTTAGCCATGACCAGCCATTTTACCGCATCCAATGTCGCCTATTTTGCCCCACAAGCCCAAAATTTTACGTGGTATCCCAACCGTTTCATCATGCCCCGCGCCAGCAATGAACCCTATCTATCATCGGCATTGAAAATTATCACCGACCTCGTGACACATATCACAGAAGGGGGCATTTCTGCCGATAAAATACTGTTTGTGGGATTTTCGCAAGGGGCGTGTTTGGCATCTGAATTTGTCGCTCGCAATCCAAAACGCTATGGCGCACTTTTTGCCCTCAGTGGCGGACTCATCGGCGCAGAGGGTGAGCTAACGGGTTACATTGGCTCATTGAGCAAAACACCCGTGTTTTTGGGGTGTAGCGATATAGACGACCATATCCCCGTGGGGCGCATCCATGAATCGGAAAAAATTTTTACGGAGATGGATGCCACCGTCACCAAGCGGATTTATCCCAATATGGGACACATCGTCAACCAAGATGAACTGGATTTTATCAAAGAGGTGATGAGTGCCGTATGACCATTTATATCGTCCGTCACGGGCAGAGTATCGTCAATGTGGAGCGCCGTCTCACTTGCAGAGACCATTCGGGTGATTTGACCACACTCGGTTATAACCAAGCCTATCGCGCTGGGATGTGGCTACAGGATAAATCAGTTGGGCGGATAGTCGTTAGTCCATTTGAACGCACCCGCCAAACCGCCGACCTCATCGGCAAAGAAATTGGCATGACCTACACACTGGATAATGACCTGCAAGAACTGGATTGTGGCAGTTTGGAGGGTCAGAGCAACCGTGACGGTTGGGGGCAATGGCTAGGAATTTATCAACGTTGGCTATCTGCCGAATGGGATGCGGGTTTCCCTGCTGGCGAAACTTTTCAGCAGGCATACGACCGTTTATTGCGTTGTCTCATGACCATTTCTCAATCCAATATCAACACGGTTCTGGTCACACACGGGGGCATCACCCGCGCCGTATTGCCCTATTTATGTGTAAATGCCGCCGCCCTCCAACGGGTGGAGATGATGACGCATGGCGGTGTTGTGGTGCTATCGCCATACGACACAGGACGATTTGTATGCGAATCGTGGAATATCACCGAACACCTAGAGGGACTATAACCGATGATAGACAAATTAGCGATATTGGCAATCGGCGGAAATTCGCTCATCCAAGACCCCACCCAGCCCGAAATTAATCACCAGTGGCAAAGTGTGGAATTGGCAATGGCGACAGTGGCAAAGCTCATCACACGCGGGTGGCAAATTGTCATCACACACGGCAACGGTCCTCAAGTGGGGTATGGTCTGCGCCGTGTGGAACTCGCCCAACACGAAGTTCATTCCTTGCCATTAGACAGCATTGTTGCAGAGACACAAGGTAATATCGGCTATATGATTCAAAATGCCCTCAACGATGAATTGCGCCATTTGGGAATAAATCGCACCTGCGCGACAGTCATCACACAAATTGCGGTGGATGCAAAAGACCCCGCCTTCACGAATCCGAGTAAGCCCATCGGCGGATTTATGACCGAATCCGTGGCAAAAAGCTATGAGGCGCAAGGTTGGCAGGTCATGGAAGATGCGGGCAGAGGCTGGAGGCGTGTCGTGCCATCCCCAAAACCGCATACCATCATCGAAATTAACGCCATCCAAGCCTTAATGCTCAGTGGCTATGTGGTGATTGCGTGCGGTGGTGGCGGAATCCCCGTCATTCGCACCCCCACAGGCGGGTTACAGGGTATTGAGGCAGTGATAGATAAGGATTTAGCCAGTAGCCTACTCGCTCGCGTCCTCCGTGCCGATTTGTTGCTCATTTCCACAGGCGTGGAACAAGTTTTGCTGGATTTCAAAAAGCCAACCCAACGCGCCATCCACACCATGACCATCCAAGAGGCAGAAGCCTATGCCGAAGCGGGACATTTTGCGCGTGGGAGCATGTTGCCAAAAATTCAGGCGGGGATAGATTTTGTCCGCAACGGCGGACCCAAAGCCATCATCACCGACCCTATTAATCTGGAACGGGCGCTATTGGGCGAGACAGGCACGCACATCATCCCACAGTGATTATCTGCACAAATTCTGCACACCTATAAATATATCGTGCAATATGGCGGGATTCATCTATTTTCCGTGTAAAATAGAGCTATAAATCATTCTACAACGCTAGGGCAAATCACAATGACACAACCACGATATTCTATTGTCTCCCCAATCTATAACGAGGAAGGCAATATACCTCTCCTATATGAGCGCATCAGTCAGGTGATGGACAGCACCAATGAATCATGGGAACTGGTGCTGGTCAATGATGGCAGTAAAGACCGTTCCCCAGAACTCATCCGTGAATTATGCAAAAAAGATTCGCGGGTCAAAGGCATATTTTTCGCCCGCAATTTTGGGCATCAAATCGCTGTCACCGCAGGCATAGATTATGCCTCTGGCAATGCCGTTGTGCTGATTGATGCCGACCTCCAAGACCCGCCAGAGGTCATCTTAGAGATGATAGAACGCTGGAAAGCGGGTTATGAAGTGGTGTATGCCGTGCGTGCAGAGCGCAAAGGCGAAAGCCGATTCAAAGTTCTGACTGCCAAGCTGTTTTATCGGGTAATTTACCGCATCACCGATGTCAATATCCCCCTCGATACGGGCGATTTTCGGCTTATGGATGAGCGCGTGGTGCGCGTCTTGCGCCAAATGCGTGAGCATAACCGTTTTATTCGTGGGATGACCAGTTGGGTCGGGTTTACACAGACGGGTGTGAATTATATCCGCGAGGCACGTTTTTCTGGGGAGACAAAATATCCCTTCCGCAAGATGTTGCGCTTTGCGTGGGATGCCGTGACCGGATTTTCGTATTTTCCGCTACAGGTCATGGTTTATTTTAGCGCCCTATTCGGATTTTTAGCACTCATCACCGTCCCTGTCATCGCTATTTTGCGGATTACCCAAGGTCCCGATTTTTTTGGTGGGCAAGCCACCACCATCGTCCTATTATTGACGATGACCGCCTTCCAGATGTTCTTTTTATTCATCTTGGGACAATATGTGGCGCGGATATACGATGAAACCCGTGACCGTCCGTTATATGTGGTCGCTAAGACCGAAAATCTGCCCGATATACCCAACATCCCCTATCGCGGGCAGGGACATAGCCCCTATCTGGTGGCAGATACGACCAATATTCAGGAATAATAACCGTTATTGTGTGGGGTGTATGGGGGATGAAAATACACCCTGTCACGCTCACAATCATAAAAAAATCATGACAACAAAATTCCTCACACCAAATCCACGTTTTTGGACTATAATAAAAAAATCATCCGAAAACGAAAAAGGTATATAAGGGGGATGGTATGACAGAACAAGACGCACAAGAACAGGTTGGGCAATATCGCCAGATTGTCATGGCATACGAAGCCCTACAAGCAAAAATTTTGGCGTTGCTCAAGGGCAAGCATGGTGCAGATGACTTGTCTGCCGATGAACTAAAGCAGTATCGCGCCCTTGCCCGTGAACGCGACTCATTACAGAGCGAAATGCGTTATTTTGAGCAACAATTTTTAGAAGACAACGATACCGACCCGTCTGGTTGATTCTGGGGATGGTGTGTGGGGATGGATGACCAAGACCGCATTTTAGTATGTGTGATAAACCGTCAACGCGATTTGCGCTTGGCGCTGGATGCTCATTGGTATCGGATTCCACAAGCACGCGCCCCACGTCATTTTGTGGTGGATTATTTGGCGTTTTTTGTCAGTCGCACAGCACGCCTCAAAAAACCCAGTGGCATTTATGCCTATGCACCCATGCGTGGCTATGAATTGCAACGCAGACGTGACTTATTGCCCCAAGAACCACACCATCCGCGTGCAGATGATCTGTATTACCGCATCGCACTAGGGGATTTTATCGAAAAAAATCCACCTATCCTAAACCCCAATCATTATACTGTGTCATTTATCCTCACCACTGGCGAAGCCTTCTATTCTGCACATCATGTGGGGCAATTATTCATCCCCTCACTAGACACCACGCCAACACGCGCTAAAATACTTGTGGCAAACCATTTTATAACGAAAGATTATTCTGATGCTGATTATTAATGCCACACTCCCTTATTGGAAAGACACCCCGCGCATTTTGACCGATTATGCAATATATATCGAAAATGGGGTCATTCGTGCCATCGGTCCCACCGAAGTGTTAATTTGGACATACCGTGATTCGCCCCGACTCGATGCTGATTCCCAGTGGGTTTTGGCGGGCAATGTATGCGCCCACACCCACTTTCATCATGCCCTCATCGCAGGACTCATTGACGATGCCGATATGCCTCATGTAGAATCGGCACTTAGTCTGGCGCTAGATAATGATGCCCTCTATTGGAGCGCCACCCTCTGTGCGATGGATGCTATCAAACGTGGCACCACCGCCATCTTTAATTTTCATACCAGCCCCACCAATATCGAAGGCAGTTTAGAATCTATCGCCCGTGCCATTAAAATGATGGGTATGCGTGCCGTATTGACCTATTCGTCAAATAAATCCGATGCACTATCTCCAAAAGTCACTGCCCATGCCGAAAATGAACGGTTCTCAAAACTGGTTGGGCAATATGACCGCATCGCTAGTGGCGCACAACTAGCCAATAAATCGGCTTATATCCCCCGTCCGCTTTTCACCCATCACAATGTCCATCTCAATGGCGAGACAGATACCACCCTTACCATCGGCGCAGAAGGTGGCAAATATGATATGTGGGAAGAATGGCGGAGCGCACATCGGCTTTTTCGGCAAAAAGGGAATATCACCCCCAGCGACATTTTGCAAATGGGCGTGGTCAACAATGCCAATTTGCTCATGACCGCCTTCCCCAATCACCAATTTGGCGATGTCGCAGAAGGCATGACTGCCGATATTATTTTCGTGGAATATCATCCCCATACGGCTGTGCATCTCGACAATTTGGCGTGGCACTTGCTCTATGGCATCGAGTCATGGATGGTAGACACCACCATCATCGGCGGCGAAGTCGTCATGCGTCATCGCCAATTAATGGCATTAGATGAGGGAAACATCCTCAAAGAAGCTCGCCAACAATCGCAAAAAGTATGGGAACGGTATCATGCGCTCAAATAATAGCATCTTAGAGCAAGCATAAAAATCAATATGGCGTATACTCATCATTTGAGTAATATCTCGTTATATTTCTTCTCACACAAGGAGTTTGAACCATGCAAAGCACACCATCATCATCACCCATTTCTGGATTACCTGCCAATGCAGGTAGTGGTATTGTGCGTGGTAACGGCGGATTTAGCATTATCGGCTTGCCGATTGCCCTTATCATTGGGGCAATTGGCGCAGTTGCAGTTGGGGCGGCGCTATTTTTTAGTGGCAAACTGATTTATCTCATTTTTGTCTCTGTCATCATCGCCGCCGTCATTGCGGGTGGCGTGGCAACGCTGGTTGTTATCATCGGCAAAGTTCGCAACGGAATACTCGCATTTTTGTTGGGTGCGCTCATTGGGGTGGGTGCGTATGGAGCATATCGCGCTGGTGAATATATTGATGTCGCGCTTGAGCAAGGGACATTTTTTCGGGAAGAAATTCGGACAGAATTTTCTCGCAATGGCATGACCAATATGACCGATGAAGAAGTCGAAACTGTCCTCAACGAATTTTTGCTAGAAGAAACAGGCAGTGAGGGTATCTTGGGGCTTATCAAGAGCCTAGACTTTTTTCTGAAAGAAGAGACAGGCGATATAGGCATCATCGGCTTTATCAAATATCAGGCACAAGAAGGCTTTTCTATCTCCCGGGCGGGAAGTGGCAGTTCATCGAATAATGCACCTATCAAAGATGGGCTTGCCTATGGCTATTGGGGTGTAGAATTGTTGATTATGGCGATTGGGGCGGGTTTAGTGGCAAGTGGACGCGCCAGCCATCCCTTTAGCAATGGACGTTGGCTCACCTATAAACCACTGGGTGAAGTGGCGGCTGTCAATGCCGATGCGTTTATGGGAGCATTTCAGCATGGCGATTTTCGGGTGGCAACACAAATGATACAACCCATAGACCGCAATAGCCCATTGCCCAAATTATATCTTGAAATTGCACTCCCAAATGAGCAATCATTAAACGGTGTCCTAAAAATCACCTTGCTCACCCCCAAGGTCAAGAACAAGAATGACGATAAGGTGTTATTTGACAATGAGGTGAACAACATCAATCTGTTACTCAATCGTTAGTTTTATCCGCATTTAATTTGAGAAAGAATGACCAATTATGACCGAATCGAATGACCCAATTGTAATGACCATTGCCGTTTTGGGTGGGACAGGCAAAGAAGGTTCTGGATTGGCTGTGCGCTGGGCATTAAATGGCTATCGTGTCATTATCGGCTCGCGTGAGGCAGATAAAGCGGTTGCCCGTGCGGGTGAACTCAATGCCGAACTCGGTGGCGATTATCTGATTGGCATGTCGAATGTGGATGCCGCCAAAGAAGCCTATCTAGTCGTGCTAAGTGTTCCCTATACCGCCCACAAAAGCACATTAGAGAGTGTGAAAGAACACCTCACAGGCAAAGTTTTGGTGGATGTCACCGTGCCACTTGCCCCGCCAAAAATCACCAGTGTCAATATTCCAGAGGGTAAATCTGCCTGCATGGAAGCACAAGCCTTTTTAGGCGATTCGGTCAAGGTCGTGGCGGCATTCCAAAATGTGAGCGCAGACAAGCTCAAAGACCCCACCGTAGAGGTCAATTGTGATGTGTTACTGTGTAGCGACTATCCAGAGGCAAAAGAAGATGTCATGGCACTGGTCAAAGCCGCAGGCTTGCGAGGCATTGATGCGGGCGGATTGGTCAATGCGGTAGCAGTAGAAGCCCTCACCCCCGTATTACTGTATATCAACCGTGCGTATAAGGTCAAAGGAGCGGGCATCCGCATCACAAATTTAGAATGAATACGCCAACCCTCACTATCAAAGCCATTGCGGGGATTCCACTCATCCAGCCATATGATGATTTGGCAAAAATCATCGTAGATAAGTGCCTCGCTATGAACCAAACCCTACAAACAGGCGATGTGCTGGTCATCTCCTCAAAAATTGTGTCTAAATCAGAAAATCGGTTTGTGGATTTGCGCCAAGTTGTCCCCTCCGAAGAAGCACTTCAAGTCGCATCAGAAACACGCAAAGACCCGCGCATCGTGGAATTGGTGCTATCTGAAAGCCAAAAAATATCACGAAAAGCCCCGCATGTGCTGGTCACACAACACAATCAGGGCTTTATCTCTGCCAATGCGGGCATAGACCAGTCCAATGTCGGTGACGAAAATCTAGCGCTCTTATTACCAGAAAATCCCGATGAATCTGCCCAAAAATTACGCACCGCCATCACCGAATCCACAGGGGCAATCACAGGCATCGTCATCAGCGACACACATGGTCGCCCGTTCCGCATGGGCAATGTTGGTGTGGCGATTGGCGTGGCGGGAATACCTGCCCTATTGGATTTACGTGGCACACATGACCTGTTTGGACGTGAACTAAAAATCACCCTACAGGGTTATGCCGACCTCATCGCATCCGCCGCCCATTTGGTGTGTGGTGAAGGCGGTGAAGGCTTGCCTGTTATCATCATTCGCGGGTTAGATTTTTTGGTGACAGAAACATCACACGCCAGTGATTTATATCGCCCACCAGAACAGGATTTATACCGATGAACACCCTGTTGGCGCTCATCCAATCGCGCCGTTCTATCCGCCGTTATGCCCCCACAGCCATTTCATTGGAGCAAATACATACGCTCTTAGAGGCGGGGCGATGGTCGCCATCGGCACACAACCGTCAGCCGTGGCGGTGGGTAGTCATTCAATCGTTACAGACAAAAATCGGCTTGGCAACTGCGATGGGGGCGCGGTTGCGGGCAGATTTATCCGCAGATAACGCCCCACCCGCCATCATCGAAGCCGATGTGAGCCGCTCCTATGACCGCATCACCAAAGCACCGCTATTATTACTTTTATGCCTCACATTAGCCGATATGGATACCTATCCAGACCCAAAACGCGCTCACAACGAAATGCTCATGGCGGTGCAAAGTACCGCCATGGCGGGGCAAAATATGTTGCTCATGGCACACGCATTGGGTCTTGGGGCATGTTGGATGTGCGCCCCCCTGTTTTGCCCCGATGTCGTGCAAAACGCGCTTAACCTGCCCAGCGATTGGGTGGCACAAGCCCTCATCACCATCGGGTTTCCCGCCGAAGAAAAATCAAAACCGCGCAAATCTATTGAAGATTTAACGCTTTATAAGTAACATTCGCTATGTAATTATGGAAAACTGAAAACAAATTCATACGATTATTGGCTTAAGAGAATATTTCAATTTGGGAGTATTTTTTAATATTTTGTGGCTGACATCCGAGGCTAACGCCTTGTACGGACGCGATTAATCACGTCCGTACAGCCAGTGCATCCCTCAAAATAGGCAGAATTGTACTGGCTAACTAGCACGCAGTGCGTATGTCAGCCACAAGGCAAAGCCCTTAAAGGTCTCTCTTTTTCTGAAAAATCATTTGATTTCAAAATCATTGCTCCATTATAGATAAGACAATCGTCCTATTTTCTGTTAAAATGCGTGTATAAAAATATTGCGGGCAAAGGCGTGCCTCACCCCCACAATCCACCTATGTATGGGTTTGTAGGGGCGACATTATGTATCGCCCGCCCATATCCATATAAAAGAGGCTTTACTTTGAACAACCATAAAAAAATTATTTTGTTGGTGGGGGGCGTTGGTGGGGCAAAATTAGCGTATGGCTTATATCATGCTATGCCACCCGAAAATTTAACCATTATCATCAACACGGGCGATGATTTTTGGCATCATGGTTTGCGGATTTGCCCCGACCTCGATACGGTGATGTATACCCTAGCGGATATGGTAAATAAAGATATGGGATGGGGTGTGGCAGACGATACCACCAACACCCTAGATGCCTTGCGCCGCTATAATTCTGATGAGTGGTTTAAGTTGGGTGATAAAGATATTGCCACCCACCTCCTCCGTACCCAATGGTGGTATGAAGGCGTGACGCTCACCGAAATCACGCGCAGACTCGCTACAGTGTTGGGTATTACTTGCACATTATTGCCAATGGCAAATGGCGAAGTGCCGACCATTGTGCATACCAAAGAATATGGCGAATTGCCCTTTCAGGAATATTTTGTCAAACATCGCTGGCAACCGACCCTCACATCCATTGAATATGTGGGCGCAGATGCCACCAACCCACCGCCTGCGGTACAACAGGCATTAGAATCTGCCGATGCGGTCATCATCGCGCCATCCAACCCGTGGCTATCGGTGCGCCCCATCCTCAGTTTGCACAGCATGACCGAATGGCTCATGTCACGGAATATCCCCCGCATTGTCGTCACCCCACTCATTCAGGGACAGGCAGTGAAGGGACCCACCGCCAAATTGATGCGCGAATTAGGCGTGTCTGTCACCCCACAAAGTGTCATAGACTATTATGGTGGGGTTATCAATGGCTTTTTGGGCGATAGCCGTGATGAATCTGTCACATTCACCCCATCATCCATCGCCATGCGTTTCACCGATACCCTCATGGATAGCGATGAAAAACGTATTTCGCTGGCAAAATATTTATTAGCATGGCTTAGTGATTGGAAATCTTCATGAGTGTTTGGGCAATTATCCCCATCAAACCACTACGACTCGCCAAAAGCCGACTGTCTGCCATCGTCACCCCAGAAGGGCGCGAAAAATTGGCAGAGGTGATGTTGCGTCATACGCTCAAAGTGGTGCAAAGTGTCGCAGAGGTAACAGGCATGTTGGTCGTGAGCAGAGACAACCATGCACTCACCATCGCCCGTGAATATGGTGCAAAGACCATTCAAGAATCTGGCACACCTGCGCTTAATGAGGCACTAGAACGGGCGACATCGGTTGTCGCCAGTTGGCGGAGCGATGCGATTTTAGTTTTACCCGCAGATTTGCCCCTCCTTTCACCAGAGGATATAAAAGAGATTATCCACATGGGGCAAATTGACCGCCCATGTGTGGTACTCTCGACAGACCGCAATCGGGACGGCACAAATGCCTTTTATATTCAGCCGCCCGGGTTAATTCGTTATGCCTATGGCGAGGGCAGTTTTCAGGCTCATGCGGTATTGGCACGGGATGCAGGCGCAGAAGTGTTGATGTATGAATCGGAACGCATGGTGCAAGATATAGATTTGCCAGAGGACATCGAGAATTATATCCGTATTATTCAACGACTCGATGGGGATAGCATTGCACATTTGCCCTTAGACGAATTGCATCTATTGAACAGAAAATTGGATACCTAGCATGTTGGGACGCATGGCGTTATATCTACAAGACGTTCACCCGCTCAAAGAGGCGATTGCCTATGTCCAATACGCCGAGATGCGCGGATTTGAGGCGGTATGGCAAGCAGAAAGTGGCTTAGCACGCGATGCCATTGTGCCAATGGCGGCATATGCCACCAGCACCAGCAAAATCCGCATTGGGTCTGCTGTGATTAATAATTGGTCACGCAACCCCGCCACTATCGCGTCCACCTTTCTCACCCTAGATGACCTTGCACCGAGCCGTATCATGTGCGGGATTGGCATCTGGTATGACCCACTCGCCTCACAAATGGGCATCCGCCGCGAGCGCCCACTTTTGGCATTGCGTGAGACGATTCATGTCATACGCGGTTTATTGGCGATGAAAAAAGTGACTTTTCAGGGCGAATTTGTCCACATGACCGATGTCGAATTGAATATCGTACATGGGCGCAAAGAACCGCGTTATGTCCCTATTTATATCGGCGCAACAGGGTCAAATTTGCTGGCGCTGGCGGGAGAAATTGCCGATGGGGTATTGCTCAATTTTATGGTGTCGCCTCAATACAACCATTTTGCCATGACCGAATTGGCGCGTGGCGCACGCCAGATTAGTCGCTCCGTGCATAGCATAGACCGTCCCCAACTCATCGCGTGTTCGGTAGATAATAACCGCCAAAAGGCGCTGGATGTAGCGCGGCTTTGGGTCACACGCTATTTGGCACAACACCCTGCGCTGATGCGTGCCAGTGGGATTCCACAGGAATTGATTGATATGGTCACCCAAGTCGTGCGCTATCCCCTCACCGACACCACCCTCGCAGAAGCAGGACGGCTTGTATCAGATGATATTGTGCAGATGGTCACGGCTTCTGGCACACGCGATGAATGTCGAGAAAAAATCCGCCAATATTTCGAGTCTGGCGCGACTTGCGCGGTATTATGCCCATTGGGCAACGATGTGCGCCTGCTTATAGACACCTTTGCGGATGATTTTTAGCCATGAGTGACGATACCGCCCCTATCATCCATGCCCTATCATACGCCCAACAAGCGGGTGAGCCAGTCGCCCTAGCCACCGTCATCAGCACACAAGGGTCTATGCCCCGTCATGCAGGGAGCAAAATGCTCATCCGTGCCGATGGCACAACACTCGGTACAATCGGCGGTGGGGCGATGGAATCGTTGGTGATTCAAGCGGGTCTCAATGCGCTCATATCCGAAAAAGCCACCCTACAAACCTATACCCTCAACAATCTTGCCGATGGCGATCCAGGCATATGTGGTGGCACAGCACAAATTTTTATCGAGCCGTTTAACCCACCCAATACGATTATCATCATCGGCGCGGGGCATGTTGGGGTGGCAATGGCGGGGTTGGCGCACTGGATGGGCTATCGGGTCATCCTCAGTGATGACCGTCCAGAATTTTGCAATCCGCAGGTGGTGGCGGGGTTGGCAAAATACGTGGTTTGTATGCCACAAGAATTGACACAATATGTTACAATAGACGAAAAAATGGCAATAGTCGCCGTGACGCGCGGGTTGCCAATAGATTTGGCATTGCTCCCCGCCCTACTCGCCACACCCGCCCGTTATATCGGCGTAATTGGCAGTAAACGACGGTGGGCGTTAACATTACAGGCACTACGGGATGTTTATCCCCTCACCGATGCCGAATTAGCGCGGATTCATGCGCCTATTGGCTTAGAAATTGGCGCAGAAACACCCAAAGAAATCGCGGTGAGCATTTTATCAGAAATTATCATGCACCAACGCGGTGGCACAGGCGCACCTATGCGCGATAAGTAACAAAATTAAAAATTCTGTATTATATATTGGCTAGTGAGCGTTTTTGTGAAGATACTATGTGTAAGTGATATGGTGCCGCCACAGATGGAGAGTGCGGCAAACTTGCGGAGGCGCTATAACGATATTGACCTCATTATCAGTTGTGGCGATTTACCGTCGGTTTATTTGGAATTTCTGACCTCTGTCCTATCTGTGCCGATGATGTATGTGCGGGGCAATCATGATGAAAATTATGATGAAAGCCCGCCCGGTGGCGATGACTTGCACAAGCGTATTGTCACATTCAACGGACTCACTTTTGCGGGATTAGAGGGGTCTATTCGGTATAATAAAGGGAAAATCCAATATAGTGATGCCGAAATGATGCTCATGGTTTTGCAAATGGGACCACAACTCCGCTTGCGCCGCATGATGCACGAGCATGGGGTAGATATTTTTGTGGCACATTCGCCCGCCAAAGGTATTCACGATGCACCAGATTTGCCCCATAACGGATTTCCATCATTTTTGCGTTTTATGGATTGGTATCGCCCACGGTATATGCTTCATGGGCATGTCCACACCTATGACCGCCGAAATACCACCCGTACCGATTATAAAGAGACTTGTATCATGAATATTAACCCTGTCACCATTTTAGAGGTTGAACCACTCACCAAATAGGGGTTTTGCCCATATGGATATGTCTTTGCAAGCTATTTTATACCTGCTCACCAGCCCATATAGCCATCAACGTGTCTTAGGCTTGCAATATGCGGGCAAATATCGCCATTCAGACACACTAGAGGCGTGCCTAGCGTGCCTCACAGACCCCGATGAAGATGTCCGCACTTATTCTGCATGGGCATTAGACCAAATCGGCAATCCAGAGACCATTCCCGCCCTACTCAATGCGCTCAATGACACCTCATTTGATGTCCGTTCACACGCAGGTTGGGCATTAGTTCACCTCGCACGCCGTATTATCCCCGACATGATTTTGCCCGAAGTCATCGAAATTTTATCTGAGAGTGACCACGAAGGCGCACGCCAAATGGCATATCTCATTTTGCATAATATCGGCGGTGCAATCGCCCAAGATGCCATTAAACGTTATTGGAAATAATGAGGAACAAGTATCTTATGTGGCAAACCTATCACCAAGTCACAACCATAGACCAAGCTCTACACCTTCTCCATGACCACCAAGCCAATGCCAGAATTATGGCAGGTGGCACAGATTTATTGCTGGAATTAGAACGCGGACAGCGCCATGCCGATGTGATTATAGACATCACCCGCCTAGCCGATTTAGCCGATATTACCCACACAAACAGAAAAATCAGCATCGGCGGGTTGGTCACACACAATCAGGTAGTCGCCAATGCCGATATAATCGCCCATGCGCTCCCATTGGCACAAGCCAGCTGGGAAATCGGTGCGCCACAAATCCGCAACCGCGCCACAGTCGTGGGCAATATCATTACCGCTTCCCCCGCCAACGATACCATCACCCCACTCATGGCATTGGGTGCAAGTGTTTCGCTCGCCAGCACATCGGGGATACGCGAAATCCCCCTCAGCCAATTTTATACGGGCTATCGCCAAACGGCCATGCGCCCAGATGAACTGCTTACCCATGTTCATTTTCCTGCCATGACAAATTCTTCTCGTGGGATATTCATCAAATTGGGTCTCCGTAAAGCACAAGCCATTGCAGTCATCAATGTGGCGCTCATCTTGGATTTTAACCCCGATGACACCATTAAAGATGCAACCATTACACTCGGATGTGTCGCGCCAACCATCATCAGCCTGCCACAAGTGGCACAATCGCTCATCGGGCAATCACTCACACCAGACCTCATCCGCCAAACGGCATTGGCTTGTGCCAGTATCCCTACCCCCATAAACGATATTCGCGCTCCTGCGGATTATCGTACCGAAATGATAGGGATATTGGTGTCGCGTGGCTTGCGGGCAGTGATGACCAACACCCAAGCCGATAATTATCCAAAAAATCCCGCTATGCTCTGGGGCAATTCTGGCGATATGTCTCTATCACAAGCCAGCACCATATCGGCAGAAAATCCCACCATAGAGACCACCATCAACGGAAAAACACACACCTTCACGACAGGTCACGATAAAACCCTATTGCGTTTTCTACGCGAAGATGCCCATCTTATCGGCACAAAAGAGGGTTGTGCAGAGGGTGAATGTGGGGCATGTACCGTCTTTTTGGATGGGGCGGCGGTGATGTCGTGCATGGTTGGCGCACCTCGCGCCCATCACGCCAAAATTGTCACCGTGGAAGGATTAGCAGACGGCGAAAACCTTCATCCAATTCAATCAGCATTTATTGAGCAAGGTGCGGTACAATGTGGATACTGTACACCTGGATTTATTATGTCTGGGGCAAAATTGTTGGATGAACACCCAACACCCACCCATGACCAAATCTTGCAAAGCATTAGCGGGAATTTATGCCGTTGCACAGGTTATTATGCCATTATCAATGCTATCTTATCTGCAAGTGAAAAATCAAAGGAGCAACTATCATGAGTTTTGAAGATGAATATATGTCAAAGGCAAAAAAGAAGACCCCCCTCAATGCTTTTTTGCCACTCATCGGCTTATTTTTACTCGCCGCCGCCGCAGGCGTGGGCTTTTCCCTATCTAAGCCACTCACCGAATGGTTGCAAAACACTATTTTGCCAGATAATTCTCAAGACATTGCCGATAATTTTGAAGTCGTGCAATTGGTCGTTGGGGCGGTTGTCGCGGTCATCATTTTGCTCTTTGCCGCCATGATGTATGCGGTACTTGCGCCAAAACCCACCAAACTCACCAATGAACGTGAACTGAAAAAAGAAAAAGAAGACAAAGTAGCAGAAGACATTGCTCGTAAGAAACGCCGTCAAGAAGTGAATCGCAAAATGGCAGAAGAAACCAAACGTAAAATGGGCAGTGATAAATAGGGGGTAGACCCCACCTAAATCCAGTTCAACAATGAGGATTGTATCGTATGGCAAAAGACCAACCCTTCATCATCGGCACAGAGGTCAAGCGGATAGACGCCCATGGCAAAGTCACGGGTGTGACTCCCTATCCAAGTGACCTCGACCGTGATGGTCAGTTGTGGATGAAAATCTTGTGGAGCGACCGCGCCCACGCCAAAATTACACGCATAAACACCCACAAGGCACAAGCCCTCGCGGGTGTGGTCGCTATCTATACTGCCAAAGACATCCCTAATAACACCTATGGACTCATTTTCAAAGACCAGCCCGTGTTATGTGGCATAGGGAGCAATAACCCCCATGCCGATATTGTGCGTTGCTATATGGATAATATTGCAATTGTGGTCGCAGAAACCGAAGCGATTGCCTCACAAGCGGTCAAACTGATTGAGGTAGATTATTTCGACTTGCCCGCCGTATATGATATGGAACAGGCAATGACCGATAATGCACCCCAGCTTCATGCCGATAATCCCAATAATATCCTCTGCCACTATCCCATCCGCAAAGGGGATAGCGAGGCGGGTTTTGCCGATGCGGATGTGATTATCGAAGGCATGTATGAAACAGGCTACCAAGAACATGCCTATCTACAACCCGAAGCAGGTCTCTCTTATGTAGATGACGAAGGACGCATCACCGTAGCGGTGGCGGGTCAATGGGTGCATGAGGATTTATGGCAAATCACCCATGCACTCAATCTGCCAGAAGACCGTGTGCGCGTGATATACCCCGCAATTGGCGGGGCATTTGGCGGACGAGAAGATATGTCGGTGCAAATATTACTCGCGCTCGCCACATGGAAACTTAACCGCCCTGTGAAGATTATCTGGAGCAGAGAAGAATCTATCCGTTATCATCACAAACGCCACCCCATTCGCATGTGGGCAAAATGGGGCGCGACCCATGCGGGTAAAATCACCGCCATTCAAGCCCGTATCATTGGCGATGTGGGCGCGTATGCCTATACATCCAATAAAGTCATGGCAAATGCAGGATTAGCCATCACAGGACCCTACGAAGTCCCGCATGTGAGCATAGATACCTATGGGATATATACCAATAATATCCCTACAGGGGCATTTCGTGGGTTTGGCGCACCACAAGCGGCTTTTTGTGCCGAAGGCATGATGAATCAGCTTGCGGATACGTTACAAATAGACCCTGTGGCAATACGTCTGATGAACAGTATTCAAGAGGGGAGCATTTTATCGGTCAGCACCCCCCTACCCAAAGGGGTGAGTATGCCCCAAGTGATAGAAGCCTGTGCCAAAGAAAGTTTTTGGTCACAAAATGGCTCTGGCTGGATAATCCGCCCGCGCCAACCTGCCCCATCGCCCCATTTACGGCGCGGGGTGGGCATTGCCTGTAGCTATAAAAATGTCGGCTATGCCTTTGGTTTTCCAGAACATAGCTGGGCGCAAATTGAACTCTATGGCACATCTAGCATCGAAAAAGTGATTATCAAAGCCGCAGGCGCGGAGGTCGGTCAAGGTGCACATACCGTCGTTGTGCAGATGACCGCCGAAGCGCTAGGTGTGCCACTAGAACAGATACACCTCAAAACACACGATACCGCCGGTTTTCAATCGTCTGGTAGTGCATCGGCATCCCGTTTGGTATTCATGGCGGGTAATGCCATTCGTGGTGCGGCACAAATCGCATTGCAAAAATGGGCTAATGAAGAACGTCCCGCTATCGGTGATTTTATGTATCGTCCCCCACCAACCACCATGTATGAACCAAAAACGGGCAAAAGTGAACCCAATTTTGCCTATGGCTATGTGGCACAAGCAGTTGAAGCACAGGTAGACATCGAAACAGGTCAGATAGATATTTTGGATGTGGTCTCTACCCATGATGTGGGAAAAATTATCAACCCACAAGGTGTTTTGGGGCAGGTAGAAGGTGCCGTGGTGCAAGCACAAGGCTATGCCGTGATGGAGCATTTGGTCTCTGATAAGGGCAAACTCAAAAATCCGTATTTTTCGACTTATCTCATTCCCACCGCGTTAGATATTCCGCATCGGGTGAAGCCCGTTTTGCTAGAATATCCAGACCCTATTGGACCTTGGGGGGCACGTGGTGTGGCAGAAATGCCGTTTCTGACCATTGCCCCCGCGCTTGCCGCCGCCATTCATAATGCAACGGGTGTGTGGCTTAATCAAATCCCATTCACACCCGATAGTGTTGTCAAAGCGTTGCGGGCGCGGGGACTCGGTGGCATATAATCATGCTGTTATATCAGGCGCTTAACATCTCACGAGGCGATGTCGTCGCATTTATTGGCGCAGGGGGCAAAACAGCCACCTTATTGCGATTGGGTGATGAACTCACCGCGTTGGGGTGGCGCGTCTTGGCGACCACCACCAACAGCCTATCTGCCGATAAATTGGCGCTCATGCCGCGTGCGATGTCCACCCATGCGGGGGAATATGCCATCTCGCAGGCATTATCTGAGACAGGCTTTGTATTTTTATACGATGCTATCAAGCAAGGTGATGCCTATGGTGCAAAACCGAGTTGGATTGTGCGCCTCATGGATGCCGTAGATAGCGATGTAATGCTCATAGAAGCCGATAGCGCCAATGGATTGCCACTCAAAGCCCCGTATGACCATGAGCCACTTTTTCCGCCAGAAACATCGCTGGTCGTGCCAACCGTATCGTTATCGGTGTTGGGTCAGCCGTTGGATGAAGACCATGTGTATAATGCCGATGCCATCATCGCACGCTATGGCTTCCCCCACGAGGGACGAATCCGCGCCCCGTGGGTGGCACAAATTTTGCGCGATGAATCGTTGGGACTAAAAGGGATTCCAGACAAAGCCCGTGTGGTCGCTTATCTCAATGGCACAACCACCACCCAATATGGACGCAACCGCGCGCGGCTCATCGCCAAACTCGCGCTCAAAAATTCGCGCCTATCGGGGGTGGTGATGGGCAATGCCCGTGCCACAGAACCCGTCTATGAAATCCAGCGCCCATTGGGGGCAATTGTCTTGGCGGCGGGGTTATCGAGCCGAATGGGTCAATCGAAAATATTGCTCCCATGGTCAGATGATAAGACCATCATCGAGCATATCACCGACCAGCTCATCCGCGCCCGAATTGAACAAATTCACATTATTACAGGGCATTTAGCCAACGAAGTAAAGACAGTTTTAGACCCCTACGACATCACACTCACCTACAACCGTGCTTATAAATCTGGGGAGATGTTGTCGTCTATCAAGGCGGGATTGCGTGCCATGCCGAGAGAAGTATCTGCCTGTTTTGTGGTATTGGGCGACCAACCCCGCCTCAATGCCCGTGTGCTAAACGATTTGCAGATGCACTATGCCGAACATGGTGGCGATTTGCTCATCCCCAGTTTTCAAATGAGACGTGGACACCCGATTTTAATTGGGCGCAAATATTGGCACGAAATTTTGATGCTCAACGACAAAAGCACCTTGCGCGATTTTATCATCAAGCACGAAGCACATATTCAGTATATCCCTGTGGAGAGCGATAGTATTTTGCGCGATGTAGATACCCCGCAAGATTATGCCGATGAGCGCTGGCGGGCGGGATTAAAATAAAAAAACGAGAAACACTGATGTCTCTCGTTTTTTGATGTTTGTGCCGAAGATGGGAGTCGAACCCATACTCCTTGAGGGAACTACGCCCTGAACGTAGCGCGTCTGCCAATTCCGCCACTCCGGCATGTATACCATGATTATAGCATATTATCAGGGAAAAAATGTAGGGGCATGGTTATTTCTGTCATGCCCACCACACTGGTTATTATTCGTCTTCGAGTTTGCCCTTTTGAATAATTTCTGGCTCAGAAGAATTTGCACCGGCTTCGATTTCCTCTTCTGCACGTTGGGCAGAGGTTTGGGTAATACGGAAGACCATTTCTTCTGGGTCATCAATGACAACCACATCGGCTGGCATTTTAATATCGCCAACAACGATGGTAGAGCCAATTTCGGTCATACCAGAAATATCTACGTCAATGCCGTGTAACAATTTACCGGGCAGGGTTTCAACGGTGATAGTCTGTGTCCCTGTGAGCATAATCCCGCGTTTCGATGCAATGGCGGGGCTTTCTCCAATAAGGTGAACAGGGATGGCATAACGGATTTTGCTGGCGGCATCTACCGAGAAGAAATCGGCATGTAAAATTTTGCCCTTCAGCACATCCCGTTGAACTTCACGCGCCAAAACAATGTGGACTTTTCCATCAACCGTTAGGTCAATAAGGTTTGTCCCGCCTGCTTTGAGCAACATACGCTCCAAATTACGATAAGGGATTTGCAAATTGATTGGTTCAATTTTTGGACCATAAACGGTGACAGGAACTAAACCCGCATTCCGCAATTGGCTCACTTTTTTACCCGTAATAACGCGGGCTTCTGCTTCTAGCACAAATTCCGCCACGATAATGTCTCCTCAAAAAAATTCCCTACGAAATAAAACGCTCAGATAGCTTCTCTGAGCGTTATTCAAAGCAGGTAACGAGACTCGAACTCGTGACATTTTGCTTGGGAAGCAAACGCTCTACCAACTGAGCTACACCCGCAATAGGTGAAATTGTACACCCCACCACGCTTATCTGTCAAGTGGGGGTAGACGGTTCATACCGATAATTAGCCCTATTGTGAAAATTCCTAACAGATGGTATAATTAATGAAGATAAAGAGTGGTTTTTTAGGCGTGATTGGTACATTTTCACGCCTTATTTATCGAAAAACCGCCGTAAAGCCTATGGTTTTAGCTATGGGGATATAAGGCGCTAGTGCATTGTAGTTAAAAGTGCGCTAGAATAAAAGTATAATAAACAAAAGTGATAATAACAACGTAAACGCTCAACAAGTATTTGTTTAAGTGAGCGGGTTAAACTACTGATAGAACGCTTAGGTGATAGCGAAAAAGTGGAATAGCTTGATGCCAAAAGTTGTCAACGTGCGTAAAACATACAAATACCGACTGTATCGCAACAACAAAGTTGATGGTTCGATTCATCAGCAAATTAATGTTGCTGGTATGATTTGGAATCACGCACTCGCACTGCAAAAGCGTTACTACCAATTGACGGGCAAATATATATCATTGCATGTCATGCAAAAACACATCGCCAAACTGCGGATGTGTTGGTCTCAATATGCTTATTGGAAAGTTTTAGGGTCGCAAGCGGTTCAAGAAATACTTGAGCGTCTTGATGAGGCATATGCCCGTTTTTTCAAAAAGCAAGGTGGACTGCCCCGTTTCAAAAAGGTCAAGAAATTCAAATCGTTTGTTTTGAAACAAGCGGGATGGGATGTGCTAGACGAACAAAAAGGCAAAAAATATCGTAAAATCCGCATTGGAAAGAAAATATACAAATTTATTTATCATCGTCCGTTAAATGGCGAGATAAAAACGGTTGCAATCAAGCGGGATACAGCAGGGCGATTATGGGTGTGTTTCAGTGTCATTGAGAAAATGGCTATTCCAGAGCAAATCAGCATGGGTAAAATCGGCAGTTTTGATTTTGGTTTGGCGGATTTCTTGACGACAGACAACGGTGCAACCATTGAATCGCCACACAGTATTATAAGCACGACTTGCCACGGTTACGCACCATTCAAAGGCGTGTTTCGCGTAAAATTAAGCAAAGCAACAACCACAAAGCGGGTATGTGGCACATGAGCCGCCGTCATATTCGTATAGCACACAAACGCTTAGATTTTCATTTTCAATTAGCGCATGATTTGTGTGACCAGTATGAGGTGATGGTGTTTGAGGACTTAAACCTCGATGCCATGAAAAAACTTTGGGGACGAAAGATAAGCGATTTAGGGTTTGCACAGTTTATCAAGGTTCTCGATTGGGTTGCCTTGAAGCGTGGCAAGCGAATCATCAAGATAAGTCGTTGGGAGCGTACAACGGGCAAATGCAGTCATTGCGGTCATACGCAAAAGTTGGGACTATCTGAACGTGTTTTTAAGTGTGAGTGTTGTGGGAACACGTTAGGGCGTGACCACAATGCGGCAATCAATATTTTAGAGGCGGGGCATCGCCTCATACTGTCTCAGTCAACAGAAGTCCTTGCGAATAGTAAGGCAGTTGGTGTTAACGGCAGAAGCCCTTGCTTAGGCATAGGGAGTATGTCACTGTAATCTGTGCAACACTATTTTTATACAGAGGTTGAAGAAAAAATATGTCGGAGAAACACATTCCCGCGTCACAAACCCCTACAGAATACAATGAGAGTAGCATCCTCAAGCTCAACCCAATGGAACACATTCGGAAGCGTCCGGGCATGTATGTGGGTGGGACAGATATTCGCGCCCTCCATCACCTTATTTATGAGGTCGTAGACAATGCCATAGACGAAGCACTTGCGGGGCGTTGCGATACCATCGAAATTACGCTACATGACGATGATTCTGTGTCGGTATCCGATAATGGTGTGGGCATCCCCGTGGGGATTCATCCCCAAGAAGGTATTTCGACCCTCGAATTGGTCATGACCCAAGTCGGTGCAGGCGGTAAATTTGGCACAGGTGCCTATAAAGTCAGTGGTGGGTTACATGGTGTGGGTGTCTCTGCTGTAAACGCCCTATCCGCCGAATTTCGGTCACGAGTCTATCGTGAGGGGTATGTTTGGGAACAGGTTTATCGTGAAGGCAAGCCAGTCGCACCTGTGAAAAAAGTCCGCGAAATGGCGACTGAAGAATACACAGGCACGGTGCAACGCTTTGTCCCAGATTTTACCGTAATGGACAGAAATCATTTCGATTATGGCACCCTTGTAGACCGCTTCCGCGAGATGGCATTCGTCACCCGCAAGGTTAAACTCACCCTGCGCGATGAACGTGTTCAGCCCATCCCCAAAGAGACCACCTTCTATTTTGAAGGTGGGTTGCGCTCATTCGTGCGGTATCTCAATCGGTATCGCAAACCCCTGCATGAGCCAGTTCATGCCGAGCGTGATGTAGATTTCGTGGCAGAAGGCAAAGAGACCTACTCCATCGGCGTAGAAGTGGCATTTCAGTATAGTGATTCAACCACTGTGACCGAATTGGCATTTGCCAACACCATCGGCACACCAGACGGTGGCTCGCATCTAACCGGATTGCGGTCTGCTATCACCAGCGTGATTAATCGGTATGCCCGTAGTGAGGGATTTCTCAAAGAAAAAGATGTCAATTTCTCTGGCAACGATACGATGGAAGGACTCACCACCATCGTCAGCATCAAGCATCCCAATCCGCAATTTGAGAGCCAAACAAAGGTCAAATTGCTCAATCCAGAGGTACAAGGCGCGGTATCACAAGTCGTATCCGAAGCCTTCTCAGAATTTTTGCAGATGAACCCGCGTGAGGGGCGCAAAATTATCGAGAAGTGTCTGCTGAGTAAACGCGCCCGCGAAGCCGCCAGAAAAGCGCGTGACCTCGTGCGGAGCGGTCCCAGCTTGCTAGAAAGTAGCACCCTACCGGGCAAATTAGCCGATTGTTCGGTGCATGGTCGCACAAGCAATTCGGAACTCTATATTGTAGAGGGCGATAGTGCGGGTGGCTGTTTTTCTGGTGATACAAAAATTGCACTAGCCGATGGTCGTCAACTCAGCTTTGAGGAAATCATCGCAGAACAAGCCGATGGCAAAGAGCATTTTTGCTATACGATTCGTCACGATGGCAAAATTGGATTAGAGCGTGTGATGCACCCACGCATCACCAAGAAAAATGCCCAAGTGATTCGTATAACATTGGATAATGGCGAGCAAATCACTTGTACACCAGACCATCGCTTCATGTTGCGCGATGGCACATATAAACAGGCGCAAGATTTGACACCCGATTTGTCATTGATGCCTCTATATAAATATTCGGAAGAAGTTTATGAAGCGGAAATGCTTGAAAGTGTGCCATACAATCACCGCATTGTGAGTATTGAATATCTCGAAGAACGCATTGATGTATATGATATTGAAGTCCCCAATACCCACAATTTTGCGCTGGCTAGTGGTGTGTTTGTCCACAATAGTGCCAAGCAAGGGCGTGACCGTCACTTTCAGGCAATTTTGCCCCTGCGCGGTAAAATTCTTAATACAGAACGGGCGCATCTGGATAAAATTTTGGATAACAACGAAGTCAAATCTATCATTGCCGCGCTCGGCACAGGGATTCACGAAGATTTCGACATCACCAAATTGCGCTATCAGCGTATCCTCCTCATGGCAGATGCCGATGTAGACGGGGCGCATATTCGCACCCTATTGCTCACATTCTTTTTCCGTCACATGCCCGCTATTATCTATGAAGGGCATTTATTCATCGCCCAACCACCAATTTTCTTGCTCAGACAAGGCAAAAATCAGGAATATTTGTATAACGAACCGGGTCTGAATGAACAGCAAATTTTGGATAAGGCGATGAAGCGCTATAAAGACCCCGATAAGGTCGGTATCCAACGCTACAAAGGCTTGGGCGAGATGAACGCCGAACAATTGTGGGAGACCACCATGAACCCAGAAAAACGCACTCTGCTCCAAGTCACGGTAGATGATGCGACAGAAGCCGATAAGGTATTTGATATGCTCATGGGTGTCAGTGTGCCACCCCGTAAGCGGTTTATCCAAACCCACGCCAAGCGCGTGCGGAACTTGGATATTTAAGTAGACTGTCTAACCCCTCTGCGACACATTGCAGAGGGGTTTTTATTTTTGACGGTTAAACGCTCACCCGAAACGGATTAAATTCGGTGTCATAATCATACGCATCTTCATTTTCTGCACCCTTAAGCCACCCCACCACCCCCAACGTGATAGGGGTCATCAATACCTCTATACCCACCTTGAGGATGTAATTCGTCACCACCAGCGACAAAAATATCTCGGTGGGGAACACCCCCAAAAGGGTTGCAATCGTGATAAATGTGAGCGTATCTACACCCTGCCCCACCAGTGTACTGCCGATGGTGCGCGACCATAGCCATTTGCCCTTGGTGGCAATTTTCATCTTTGCCAGCACATAACTATTAGCAAAACTCCCCACCCAATACGCGCTTAGGCTGGCGACCACCAATCCCACTATACCGCCTAAAATCGTCTGATAAGCACTCTCGCCATTCACCGATAACCAAAATGATTCACCGGGTAATATCCCCGCCAACCACACAAAAAATGCCATCAATGCCGATGATAAAAATCCCATCCATATCACACGGCGGGCACGTTTATAGCCATATACCTCTGTGAGAATATCGCCAAAAATATACGATATAGGAAAAATCAACGTCCCCGCATCAAATACAAAGGCAAATCCGCCAAGACTCACGCCTAAATCAATAATTTTGGCGCTACTGAGCAAATTGCTCACCAGCAATGTGGTGATAAACAGCACCATCACCCCATCGTAATACCGATATTGCTTTGGTTGTTCGTGTTGCATGATAAAAATTCTCCTATTCACAGGATTGCCAGAAAGACAGTCTGACTCATCGTGTTATAAAATACACTGTGGCACATTATCATCGGATTTGAGATATAATTGAAGATGATTTTAGATCACAGAGAGGAAAAAGCGCATGTCATCGGAACGCGCAAAGGGGCAACCCCTCGATTTTCGGCGAGAAGAAGTCCGTTATGTTACAGACCGTTGGCGGGCGGCGGATTGTTGTTCGTTGGTCGGTGTGGGCAGTGTGGGCAAATCGAATTTACTGCTCCATCTGGGCAGTTATGATGTCCAAAAAGCCTATTTGCAACTGTCTAGTGAAAACGATTTTAAGGCGGTAATTATCAACCCCAATATGTTGGGTCCATTGCCACCCATCACCCCAGAGACCGAGCAATTTCGGTGTTGGGCAGGCTATGAACTCATCATGCACCGTCTGATTATGGCATTTTATCCGTTTGATATGCTCCCAGAAGGCGATGCAGAACGGTTCTATGACCTGTATAACACCCTGCAAGATGGCACAAATCCGCTTTTCTCGTATATGGGATTGCGCTATCTGGAGCGCGGATTGGATATTTTATTCCGTTCTGGCACAAAAATCGTGTTGCTATTCGATGAATTTGAGGACATGCTCAAAAATTTGCCACCCAAATTTTTTCAGACATTGCGTGGCTTACGTGATGCCAACAAGCGCCGTTTTAGCTACCTCACCTTCACCCGTGCGCCACTCAATCATCTGATAGACCTGTATAATCTGCCCCATCTCGAAATGGAGCCGTTTGTCGAATTATTCACCGACAGCATTTTGTATGTGGGACCCTACAACGAGATTGACGCACGGCGCATGGTGGATAGCCTCATGAGCCGTAACAATAAAAATTATCCCGAAGCGACTATCCGTTTTCTGACATGGGCGACAGGCAATTATGCGGGATTGCTCCGTTCCGGATTCCGTCTCTTGGATTCGTTCAATATCACCGATGTGCGTGATAGCCAAGATGAGGAATATCTGCGCCAACTCGCCTCTCGGCGGTCTATCCGTGATGAATGTGCCATGCTATGGGCGAGCCTCACCCCCATTGAGCAACATACCCTCAAGATGATTTCGCACATTGTCCCTTATCAACCGACAGCAGAGAGTGAGCAAGCGGTGGTGATGCTGGTACAAAAACGCCTCTTGCGTGTGGAACGCCCGCAAAATGTGCTGTATATCGAGCCACCAGTTTTGCGGATGTTCATCTCATCGAACCCAGAATTGCTAAAATGAGCCATGCCAGACCCATATCTCATCCCACAAGGATTTCACCGTATCGAAACAGAGGTGGCGCGGTCTCGGTTTATTGCCTCTGTCACATTTACACCCACCGTTGATGATGCAAAGGCATTCTTGGCACAAATCCGCGCCGAAATGCCCGATGCGTCTCATCATGTCTATGCGTTTCGGGTGGGATTTGGCGCGAGTGTCACCGAAGGCATGAGCGATGACGGAGAACCCGCAGGCACAGCAGGTCCGCCTGTGTTGGCGGTGGTGCGTGGAAGCAAAATTGGCGATGTATCGCTGGTGGTCACACGGTATTTTGGCGGGACAAAACTCGGCACAGGTGGGCTTGTCCGTGCTTATAGCGAAGCGGCGCATATCGCGCTCAACAGCCTGTCCACCACGTTAAAAATCGAAAAACGGCTACTAGGGGTGGAATTGCCCTATAACCTCTATAATCAGGGCAAATTGTTGATAGAAGCACATGGTGGCGTGATAGAAGAAGAGTTATTCGAGGCAAATATCACCCTGATGCTACGCTTTGCGGTGGTAGATGTCCCCCCATTCACCGATGCCCTACGTGATTTGTCGCATGGCAAAATCGCCCCTGTGGACTTGGATTAGGGTGAAAATCATCCCCTATCCTCCTGCCCCTTTCCCCACCGAGTAGGGAAAGGGGAGAAAACCGTTTCTAGGCTAGGTTTTCTCCCCCATCTCACCGTATTACAGTTTGCTCATCGCATCGGCAATGAAGCGCCGTACCTCTTTCAAAATTGGGTCACGGGGCGATAATGCCTCTGCGCGGGTCATCCACCCTCTGGCGGCATCTTTTTCGTCCCGTTCAAATAAAAATTGCCCCATTCGTGCCATCAATGGCACATAGGTGGGGTTGGCAGAAAGCCCTGCCGTCAAAATATTTTGCGCCTCAACTTTATCCCCATATAACCATTCATAACGTGCCAATAATTCGGCAATTTCGGCATTTTTGGGCAATTCTGCATACCCTTCTTTAATGGTATTGAAGGCATGTTCTTTTTCGCCCCAAACCATATACGCCTGCGCCAAATACAGATAGGCTTCGGGGATGAGTGGGGCTTTCTCGATGGTTTCTTCTAAAAAGCGAACATCTTGAGCGCTCAAACGGTTGCCACCGCTTACCACTGCATAAATCCCGCCCAGTCGTTCCTCAAATTGGGGATTATTAACCGTCATCATCAGGCGGTCAATATCTGCCAAAATAACCTCGTCATCGGTCAAATCTTCTGCCACTTGCAGATAATCGGCGACCCTATTATAGTCTTCGAGGTGCATCGCCAACACCGCAAGGCTCACGGGCAAATCGGCACGTTTGGGATGTTTTTCAGCATGGACTTCGAGTATATCCAACAGTGCCTCTGGGTCATCAAGTGAATATGCCGCGTCCACCACTGCACGGATATATTCGCCCGTGGTATCTTTTTCTAGCAACCGCTTAAATACCCGATACAGGCGTGAATCATCATCGGCATACGATTCCATCAGCAATAAAATCTGGTTTTGCAAGCATGTAAGGTTATCTGGATTCAGTTCCAACGCCTTTTCGTAGGCTTCAATCGCTTCCAATGCTAAGCCATCATCTTCATCATAATTGGGGTCAATGAGGGCATAGGTATCGGTGGGATTTTCGTCTAATAATTCCAAAATACCCGCATATTGTTGATACAAATCGGCATTCACCGCCTCGAGCAAAATGGCATCTTGATAGGCATTAATCAATTGCGACAATTTGCCCGCGCGCCGATATAAATCGGCTTTGATGAGCCACAAATGTACATTTTGGGGATGTTCTTTGGTTTCGGCTTCGAGAATATCATAAGCCTGTTGTGGATGCCCTGCATTAAACACCCCGCGCCCCACCAAAATGCTCGGATAAATGGTATGTGGCGCAAAACGCGCTATATAATTATCCAACATCGTCACCAATGACTCTGGCACAGGTTCATACCCACCTCGTAACCCATGCGCCACCGCATGGCTCACCGCCCACCCGCCAAAATCATCACGGGTGAGATTGCCCAAGACAACCAATTCGTCCAGTTGCTTTTGAATATCGGCTTCTGTCCATCCCTTACCATATAACACAAATAGCAATTGCAATTGCCACTCAAACACCCCACGCAACACCCGCATGAGGGATGACTCATCGGCGGTGGTGGTGGCGGCGGGAATGGGGATGATTTCTGGCACATCAAATTGACTAATAATCTCGCTGGCAACTTTTTCTAATTGCCCAACCAATTCTGCTAATGATGCCCCTTCATATATCCATGTCTTATCAGCATCACCTTCTCCTGCGAGGTCATTTTGCAAGACCAATGTCCAACGCCATACCCCACCCTCTTTGGTGAGCGTGGCAGATAACACCGCGTTTTCGTCTAATGACTCAAATACCCAGTCATCTATGCCATGTTGCGAATCGGTCATTGCCCACTGATAAGTTTTTGGGTCGGCATCCGTCTGAAAAAAAAGCCGATACACGCGCACTTCTGCCCAACGTTCTAATAAATAACTGAGCAGAGTCATTAACCCCATCGCCACATGCGGTTCTTCTGCGCTCACACACGGCAACATGCCAATGCGTACTCGTTGTTGTAATTTTAGGCTCTGTAATAATTCGTTCCCACTACCAAAAATCACCGAGGGGAGCATCTCGGTTGTGCGTCCATCATAAAATTCGCGTATGGCAGAAATCCATTTTTCCATTTTTTATCTATCCTTATTAAATACATAAGGGCGCAAAACCTTTGCGCCCTCTCAAAAAATATGAACTTACCGATAGGCGGTTATAGCTATCAGCCACCCACAACGGGGACAAGGCTCAAATCGCCAGAAATCGCTACCAAACCAGATTGTACCCAGCCAAAGCCGATAGCGGTTTGAACTTGAATCCAATCTGAACCAGAAGTACGCGCCACAATAATCACTTCCACAGGACCAGACAATGCGCCAACGGTGCCAAGTGTGGTATTTGGGGCGGCAAAGAGTGTCACTGCATTGGTGATAGTTGCCGATGGACGCGCCAGTGATACATCACCAAAATCGCGCACGACAGGAATACCACGACCATTGCCTCTAAAGATGGTGAATTCGCTATTGACCCAGCCTATGCCAAAATTGCCACGTACCTGATACCATGTGTTATCGGGTGCAAAGCCAATGACATCCAATTCTGTGCCACCAGTGACAACGGCGACAGCGGCATATTGTGACCCTGGACCGCTACGGATATTCAGGTTGCCTGTGTTGATAATCACACGCGCCGCCGAGCGCACCACAGTAGAAGTTGTTGTAGTGGTGGTTGTGCCATTGGTCACAGAAGCCACACGACCATCGCAATAGGGGCTATTGAGTTGTGGGCGGGAGCTAAATTCTTCTGGACGAATCCAGCCAGTAGCGCCGTCTTGGAATTCGACTTTATAAAAACCGCTACGGGTATCGAGGATATAGGCTTCTAATCCTGCCGCAAAGGCGATACTGCCATCGAGTGTGCCAGAACCATCGGGACCTGGACCCGGATACACAGTATTATTGAATACACCCACGCTAAAGTTTGAGCCAGGACAGGCAAATGGGCGGAAATAGGTCTTTGGACCTTCTACCCACACCACACCAAAGTTTGGCACATCAATTTTTAGCCACAAGAAGCCAGAATTGCCCACAGCATCCAACAATTGGAATACACCATTGGGGTCTACCTGAAGTTCACCCAAAGACAGTGAATCTGGGTCTGGTGCAGTGCGGGTGAAATGTCCCGCCAAAATACCGACACCCCAATCACGCCCACCCATGCTCATGGATGCACCACCGCCATTGGTTGTGGTGGTTGTTGTGGTAGTGGTTGTGCCAATCACATTATCCAATGTGAGAGGTGGCGCGGCAACATAAGGGACATTGCTAAAATTGCCACGCGGAATGGCGTTTTCGACATTGACCCAGCCCGCACCCAAAATGGTGGAAACCTGATACCACACCAAATCACGCGCAACACCCAACACAGGGAGTTCTGTGCCACCAGGGACGGTGAGCATCACCCCATATTCTGTACCAGGACCGGTGCGGACATTCATAAAACTAACATTGACAATAAGTATAGGGGTAACATAACGCGATTGTTGTTCTTGTTCAACATCAATCGCCCAAGCAGAACCAATTATGGTCGTGCTAAGTAGCACCATAAGCACCACTAGCCCAAAAATCTTTTTAGATAAACGCATTTCATCCTCCTGCTGAGGTACACGCATACAAAAATACCGATTAGTACATAGTATAGCCCAAATTAAAAATACGGCAATTCAAATTATCAAATTCGTGCATAGTACAATCGTTAGGGTGGCGTAGGGTAAGAGTCATTGTCATGCACATGGGTTTGATGTTAACCTAAAAGTATGTGAATTTCAAATAAACCGTAAGATTGTCTCTATCCTATAACAAGGAAACCCTACCATGATTAAATCTCGCCTATTAATTCTCTTATTTTTACTCCTGATGAGCCTCCCACTAGCTTCTGTATCACTGGCAAATACCCAAGATTGCCAAGACGGATGTTCATCTCTCCAAGCATATGGGCTATCTGCCGATGAAATATTGGCGTATGTCCAGCCCACTTTCGAGCGTCCTGCCGTAGACTATAACCTCATGAATGACCGCCGTTATATGCGCGTCAATGGCATCATGGAAGTGTTCGATGCCCCCAATGGCAATTTTGTGCGTATGCAAAATGCAGGCTACAATTATGTCACCGCGCTTGGCGAACAAGATGGTTGGGTACGCATCAATAATAATGAATGGGTACGCAAAGATATTTTAGAAGATTCTAATGGCTTTCTATCGAGCTTTAGTGGCATCTTCTTGGATGGCGAATTTCCAAAATATCCCGTTGCATGGTCGCTCAACAATGTGTACCCCAGCAAAGTACCGGGTGGCTCACCTGTCGAATCTAATGGACTCACACGCCGTTATACCTTGCTCACCATTTATGCCTCTGTGATGATTGATGGCTGGGAATGGTATCAGATTGGGGTAGATAAATGGATGGTTCAGACCCATGTCGGCAAAGTATCGCCATTAGACCGCCCCGCCGAAATTGATACCCAACGCTGGATTAGCATTGACCTATTTGAGCAAGTCGTCATCGTCTTTGATGGCACACAGCCGATTTTTGCCACCCTGATTGCCAGTGGGCTTCCTCAATGGCAAACCCGCGAGGGCATGTATCATATTTATTTCCGCAAAAGTCGTGATGACATGACGGGCGGTGTGGTCGGTGACGATTATTATCTCATCGAAGAAGTCCCATGGACGATGTATTTTGACCAAGGACGTGCCTTTCATGGGGCATATTGGCACGATGGATTCGGATTCCGCCGCAGTCATGGCTGTGTCAATTTGTCGCTCACCGATGCCCATTGGCTCTATCGCTGGGTCGCAGAAGAATTTGAGTCGTTTGTCTCGCCCAATGTCGAAGAAGGCGGTCCCGCCGTGTGGGTTTATCATAGTTCGCCCTACCGCTAAATAATTAAGCAACTTCCCCCAAATAGGGCGCTATTTCTTGCGCCCTATTACGCATTTTCCTCTAATTTCTCCTCTTTTCCCCCATTTTAAAAAGTTTAATAAGTGTTTGAGAAAAATTTAACAAATATTATTGACAGGTACCTATATTGACAGGTACCTATATGGAAGGCGTATAATGAGAAGGTTATTAGTCACACACACTTTGGAGAAAATCACCTCTTATGAAAGCTATTTTTGGTAGTATCACCGCACTATCTATTCGATTTCGTTATCTGACATTGGTGCTTGTCGTTGTTTTGATGGCACTCGGTGTCAACGCATGGACAATTCAAAAACAAGAATTGTTACCCCCCATTGAACTCCCTCAAGTCTTTATTTTGGCTCAAGCCAGTGGCATGACCAGCGATGAAGTCCTCGAAATTCTCACTAAGCGCATTGAAGCAGGTTTGTCTACCATTCCAGAGATTATCAATTTGGAATCTACGACCACCAGCACCATCGGCGCATTCATCACCGCCGCCAATAATTTTGGCGAAAATCAAGAAAAACTCCGCGCCGCTATTTTAGCTGTCATAGACACCGTATGGTTACCTAAGCGGGTATTACAAGCCCCCACAGATGCCGATGTAAATGCGTTTTCTGCACAATTATTAGGTGAATTATCCCCAGAGATACTCATCTATATGGCAGAAGAAGACAGCAACTTCCTATTTCAACTTACGCCAGAAGTTTGGCAAATTCTCAATGAAGAGACAGTCCGTCAGGCACTAGCCTATCTTGCTGGGAGTTTTGACCAAGCCGCCGATGCCCAAAATGCGTTGGAATTGCTGGTTAATAAAGAAATTGTGCCACAACTTGGTGGGTTGGCAGATGTCGCTAATGTCAGTGTGAGCGGTGGTCAAGATTTGCCAGAAGATGCCAATGGCACAGACACAGAAGCCACGCCTGCACCATCTGCAGAAGCCGCCCCACAAAGTCTGTTGCTCCGCCTTCCACCAAAAACGTGGGATGTTATATCGGCGCGACTCAATTTGGGCGAATTAAATAACGATGTCGTAGAAGCCCTCAGTAGTGTGGAATACGCCATCCCCACGGTTGCCCCTGCCCTACCCGACTCTTGGCGTATCACTGCCGATGGCGAAGTTACCCACTTTAATACTGCCGAAGATATTTTAGAAAGTGCCACCCTCACCACCCCTGTGGCGCGTGTATTGAATAATTTCTTCACCGATGGGCGCATTGTGAGCGCACTCAGCCAAACCGATGACCTCACATTAGATGACGTGCAACGTATGATAGAAATTGCCCCCAGCATGGCGGGTTATTTCACTGGTGAGCAACTTGTGGCGCTCCCCACAGACATCCGTGACCTGCTGGTTGCCAATGGCGCGGTAGTAGATGCGTTTACCAGTGATGGACTCGCCGCCCAACGCCTTGCAGAGACCCTCACAGGCGAAACAGCCACCCCTCTGCCAGTGGATTTGCCCAATCAGTGGCGCATTGCCTATCCTCAACTGATTTCGTTCAGTTTTGCAGATTTGCCACTCGTCACCTATAGCGTATCTAGCACAGGCACGCTCGTGACAGAGACAGACACCCCCTTTGTCACAGACACCCCAACCACCGATGAACCTGTGGCAGACACATCGTATCAAGACCCAGATGCACCCGCCCTACCCCCAGAATGGCAACAAGCGGCAATTCAATTTAGCGCATTTGCTGACTCACAAATCGTACTCGATAATGCCTCTGATTTACTCAATCCAGAATTCAACTTTTCAGAAACAATCAATGGGATAATTGGTACACCATTTGAGGCATTTATCACGCCTTTATTAACCACCGTGACACCAGAGATTGCCAATTATGTCCTCGACAAACAACCCGATTTCTTCAATCGGATGGTTATTGAGGTACTCAATGCCCTGTCTGATGAAGTGAAAGAAATTCCCGCCATCGCAAACACCATCGCCATCAAAGCGATTCCTTCCTTGCCACGCGTTTGGGATACACTCGCTTCACAACCCCAATTCGCCACTAACCCACTGGCAACAGGCGCGGATATTGTGCGTTTGGGCGATGGCAAAGCCTCCACAGCCCTCAACACCATTTTTGAGACGCTCGAGGTTGATTTCCCAGATTTTGCACGGCGCTTATTCAGCACCATCACACCCGCATTGGCACGCTATTGGGCATCTGAAGAAGCCGATTTCTATGCCGATGTAAATAAGACCATCCTAGAAGAATTTGACCCCGCCACCCTACAAGTCATCGGCACAGATGAAGCCTTTAGCGCGGTATACGATGCAGAGGCACTCGCAGAACTGGTCACACTCGCCACTGCCAATATGCCACCAGTCGTCAGTGTTACCATAGAAGGTCCCGCGCTCAACCCAGAATGGGGAACAGTCGCGCCATTTTATAACCTGACCCTCAATACCGCCGATGACCTCATCTTTGCCCAACCCCTTCCGGGTAGAGAGCCTATCACCAATGCAGGCGAGTTTATCAACAGTCTGTATAACAACGCGCAGGGTGCAAACTTTGCCAGAACTATTTTGGCTGGTTTACCAGAAGAAGCCATCACCTTCATCATCGAAAACGACCCCAGCGCCTTTGATAACCTCATTGGGCGTGCCGTGCTAGACTTTCCCGCTAATCTGGTGACATTGCTCCCAGAAAATGTGCAACTACGCGCCACACAGGTCGAATTTATCCCCAACACACAAATCACACGCTCAGACGGCAACCCAAGTTTGTTTGTGACCATCTCTAAGGGACGCGACTCGAACACTGTGTCTACTTTCAAAGAAGTAGACGAAATTATGCGCCAACTCGATGCCGATAACCCCAATATTTCTACCAGCATCGTGTTTGAACAATCTACCATCGTAGAAGAATCTATCAATGGTGTGGCACGCGATGGTAGCTTAGGCGCGTTGTTTGCCATCATCATCATTCTCATCTTTTTGGGTGGGTCTGAATGGAGCATGAAGGGGCGCAGAATAACCGGGATTGCCCTGATTCTTGGCTCAATCGGCGCATTTATTGGCTTATTGGCATTGGGCATGAATGATGCAGGCAACGACATTGGTCAAGCCTTTAGCAATGCCGACCCCGTATTGCGTATGATTTTGTTCTTGGCTTTCATCGCGGGTCTATTTGTCACCTTCTCACGCAGGGCAATGGCAAAACCATCATGGCGTACCACCATGGTCATTGCAGTGAGTATTCCGCTATCCATCATGATTGCCCTCGTGGGTATGACATGGGTTTCTCCTGCCCTGCGTGAAATTTTCTTGCCCTTGGCAGAAAACGAAGGTGCATTGCAAGACTTTTTCAAATTTGTCTTGAATCTGTTCCCCGCAGAACTCACCCTCAACATCATGACCCTCTCCGGTCTGACCGTTGCGGTTGGGCGTGTCGTGGATGATTCGATTGTGGTGCTAGAAAACATCTTTAATCAGCTCAAAAATGGTGGTGACAAGAAAACTGTCATCATTCAAGGCACAAAAGAAGTTTCTGCCGCCATCTTCACCGCCACCCTTATCGCACTCGTGGTATTCCTGCCATTAGGTTTGACAGGTGGTATCATCGGCGCGTTCTTTATGCCATTCGGCTTGGCAGTCACCTACGCGCTTATCGGCTCGTTTACAGTGGCTATTACCGTCATCCCGGTGTTGGCATTCTTCCTCATCGGACCCAACGACACCCCCGATGAAGACCGCCCCTTTGTTTTGGCAAAGTTCTACCAACCAACACTCAGATGGGCATTAAGCGGACCCATGAGCAAAATCATTGTCATCGCTGTAGCATTGGCATCTATCGGCTTTGCGGGATATTTGTTTAGTCAACGTCCATTAGCCTTCATCCCGGATTTTGGTGAACAACAAATCACCATCGCTGTGGGGCTTGACCAATCGGTCAAAATTTTAGAAACCAACGAATTGGTCGCAGAATTTGAGAATTATCTCGAAACACAAAGCCCTCTGCCAGACGAAGCAGTGAAAAATATTCAGGTGACAGTCGGTGGCGGTGGTGCAGACTTTGCCTCGTTGATTGGTGGCAATAGCGTCAATGAATATCAGGCAAATATCGCCATTTTGCTCGATTTGCAACCGGGTGAAGCCGATGCTTATCTGGATGACATCCGCACCAATGCAGAACGTATCTTTGGCGGGGCAGAATTTGTCACCGTCTCGGCTGGGTCTGCTTCTAGCGGTGGATTTGGTGGCTTGTCGGTGGTGTTATCTGGTCCTCCAAATGAGCTTGCCGCCCTCAATCCATTGATTATCGAAACCATGAACAGCATTGAAGGCATCGCCAATGTGGGTAGCAACTTCGTAGACCCCAATACAGATGGCGATACTCCCCCAACATATATCCGCATCAATCAACAAACTGCCTTCTCCTATACAGGCGATTTGGAGACCGACAACACCATAGGCGTGCAACAATTGGCAATAGAAGCCATTCAAGCCCTGCCAGAAGTCGCCAATAACCCCAATATCGCTGTGAGTCGTGGTTTCCAAAGCGAATTGCAAGCCGAAGGGTTTGTGAGTTTATTCTCTGCAATGGGGATTGCTATCCTGATTATGACCGTGTTGCTCATCCTCAGTGTGCAATCGTTCACCTATTGGCTGGCGATTATCTTTGCGATTGTGGTCGCCCCAGTTGGCGCGGCAATCGGTCTTACCCTCGCAGACCGCGTGTTGGGTATTCCTGCCCTCACGGGTATATTGATGCTGTTTGGATTGGTCATCTCCAACGCGGTGGTACTCATTGACCGTGTGCGTGCCAACCTCACAGAACGCAATATGCCCATCAAAGAGGCATTGGTCGAGGCCGGTGGACGGCGTTTGCGCCCCATCTTGATGACCTCACTCACCACCATCATCGGGCTTGTGCCGTTGGCGATTGGTTTGTCCGATGGCGCAATTATCGCCGCAGAATTGGGCATCGTGGTCATCGGCGGGGTTATCAGCAGTACCTTGCTGACCCTCATCGTCACCCCTGTGATGTTTAGCCTGCTTCACCCATTGCACAAAATTTTGTCTATCCGTCGTGGCAAAAGTGGCATACCAGTCACACAACCAGCGGGTGATTAGTCACCAACAAAAATTGCCCTGTGTCATCTGATGCAGGGCTAAAAATAAAAAATCCCTTGTTTATGATAGACAGGGGATTTTTTTATATGGTGCAAAAAGGCTTTTACACAGTGGTTTTAATCAAGTCGAGTCTCTCACCCACAATCTCAAATGCGCTTAATGCACGGTCTAACTGGTCTTTTTTGTGTGTAGACATATAGCTGGTGCGGAGCAAGCTATGATTCGGCGGAACAGCAGGCGGAATCACAGGGTTGGTATACACCCCTTCGCTGATGAGTGCGTGCCAAGCCAACGCCGTGCGATAATCGTCACCAATTATCACAGGAATAATTGCAGAGTTGCTTGGGCCCGTGTCATAACCCAATTTTTTGATCCCTGCCCGCATATAATCGGCATTTTCCCACAATTTATCAACACGTTCTGGCTCATTTTCGATAATATCCAATGCCGCTAAAACCGCCATCGCATTGGGGGCAGGCAATGCCGCCGAAAAAATCATGGTGCGGGCGCGATGTTGAATAAAGTGAATCACTTCTTCCGTCCCTGCGATAAATCCGCCAATGGACGCAAAACTCTTGCTAAATGTCCCCATGATGAGGTCTACATCATCGGTCAAATCAAAGTGCGCCGCCGTACCGCGTCCACGCCCTGTTACGCCGATGCCATGCGCGTCATCCACCATAATCCGTGCGCCATATTTTTTGCAGATGGCAACAATTTCTGGCAGACGGGCAATATCGCCACCCATGCTATACACGCCATCCACAACAACCAATTTGCCCGCATCTTCTGGCAATTCCTTGAGGATTTTTTCGAGATTTTCCATATCATCATGGCGGAAGCGTTTCATCTCGCCAAAAGATAACCGACAGCCATCTACGATACACGCATGAGCGTCTTTATCAATAATGACATAATCGCCTTTGCTGACCAACGCCGAAATCACCCCCAAATTGGTCTGATACCCCGTAGAGAACACCAGAGCCGCCTCTTTACCGACAAATTTTGCCAGTCTGCTGTCTAATTCAAGATGCAATTCGAGTGTCCCGTTCAAAAAACGTGACCCCGTAACACTCGTCCCATATCGGCGTACACCTTCGATTGCCGCCTCGCGCACGCGCGGGTCTGTGGTCAACCCCAAGTAGTTATTTGAACCAATCATCACCACTTCTTTGCCTTCAAAGTGGGCAATAGTCCCTTCGGTATCGCTTAAAGCGCGGAAATAAGGGTAAATTCCAACTTCCATCGCATCTTTTGCTTCGGTGAATATGCTTGCTTTATAAAATAAGTCTGGCACGTCTGCAACTCCTACAATTCCGCCTAAACCAAATTTATCGAAAATTGTTCTCAAAACTGAGAGAATGATAACACAAAATGGCAACCTTGCATATCACACAAGTTCCGCGTTACAATAGAGGAATAATGATTTTAGAAGTAATTGGATAAACGGGAGCTTTTATGTCTGAATTAACCGTGCGTCGTCTTGTGGTGTGGACAATCTCAATTGTCACCAGTATCGTTGTTTCATTGGGTATTTTGTACTTTTTCCTGCCTGCGGTCAATCCAGATCCCTATGCGGGTCCTGTGCCTGTGGATATCTATGGGTGGCAATATTTCTTCTGGACAGCATTCCCCATCGCTCTCATCGTCATGACCATCCTCGACCATTTTGTCGAATCCAAAATTTGGCCCGACTAATATACCTGTTGTCTCCACAACACAACCCCATATCTTTTGTAAGATACAATAAAAGGGTGTAGTCTAATTATCAAAAACTACATCCTTTTTGTTTGTGGTTGATGGAGGAGCAGTGAAAAATGCGTATACTTTTATTAGTCATTGGTTTATTTGGAATTGGTAGTGTAATCCTCATGAACACCCCTGAGAATGCCCAAAATAACACAGATGATTGCCCCAAACCGAGCATCCCCTATAGCGATTTTTGGAGCATCACTGATTTTTGCAATGTAACGGTGCCATTTGGCGAAATTATCTCTGGCGGTCCGCCACCCGATGGCATCCCCCCAATTGACAACCCCACATTTGAGAGCATCACATCGGCATCGGCATGGTTGCAACCACAATCGCCCGTGTTGGTATTTGAATACAACGGCATCGCCCGCGCCTATCCACTGGCGATGATGACCCGTCACGAAATTGTGAATGATGTCATGGATGACCTGCCCATCGCCGTCACCTATTGCCCTCTGTGTAATAGTGGCATCGTATTTGAACGCCGCTTAGATGATGTTACCCTGCGTTTGGGGGTGTCTGGATTGCTCCGCAACAGCGATATGGTGATGTGGGATGATGTCACACAAAGCTGGTGGCAACAATTCACAGGGGAAGGCATTGTAGGCGCGTATGCCGGTCAAAGCCTGCCCATGCTGTCATCGGCGATGGTGAGTTTTAGCGCATTTTCCGCTCAATACCCCACAGGCGAAGTTTTAACCCGCGAAAGTGGCTATGGCACAAATAGTTATGGCAGAAATCCCTATTATGGCTATGACACCAGCACTCAGCCATTTTTATTTCTCGGCACACCAGATTCCCGCCTACCCGCTACCGAGCGTGTCCTCGCGGGGGTCATTGGTGGCGAGCCGATTGCCTATCCATTTACAGCATTGTCCATCGTGAAAGTGATAAACGATTTTGTCGGTGGAAAACAAGTCGTAGCATTTTGGCAAGCAGGCGTAACAAGCGCCTTAGACGAGTCGAGCATAGACGATTCACGCGATATTGGCATGGCGATGCTGTTTAATGCCACCCTAGACGATGTGACCTATACATTTCGATATGAATCGGGGCAAATTTTGGACGACCAGACCAATAGCGCATGGAATGTGTTTGGTACAGCCATTGATGGGGAACTAATCGGCGCACAATTGCGCCAAGAACTCGCCGCGCCACATTTTTGGTTTGCATGGGCGGTATTCAAACCCGATACACGCCTCTATGAATTGCTCATGCCATAGATTAAAAAGGGGCATGAAATACTGCTCATGCCCCGCAAAATCGTTAATCGTCGTCCAAACTCAGCAACGACATAAATGCCTCTTGTGGCACTTCTACCGAGCCGACCATCTTCATGCGTTTCTTACCCTTCTTTTGCTTTTCCAGCAATTTCTTTTTACGGGTAATATCGCCACCATAGCACTTTGCCAGCACATCTTTTCGCACTGCACTAATATTGGCGCGGGAGATAATTTTGCTCCCCACCGCCGCTTGAATGGGGATGACAAACATCTGACGTGGGATAAGTTCTTTCAGTTTTGTGACCAGTCGTTGCCCTTTTTGGAAGGCATGGTCTTTGTGGACAATCATCGAAAGTGCGTCTAATGGCTCTCCATTGACCAGCACATCCATTTTGACCAAATTCCCCGCACGATATTCTTTGAAGGTATAATCCAAACTGGCATACCCGCGTGAGGCACTTTTGAGCTTGTCATAATAATCTATAATCAGTTCAGACAGGGGCATCAGGAAATGCAAAATAACCCGTGTCGCATCTAAATATTCAGATGTGACATACGTGCCACGTTTCTTGAGGGTGAGATCCATAATCACGCCGATATAATCCTGCGGGGTATAAATCTGAATCTCCATCCATGGCTCACGGATTTCTTCGATGGTACTTTCATCGGGCAAATCCACAGGGCTATCAATACGGATAATTTCGCCATCGCGCTTGGTCACTTCGTATTCCACACTGGGCGCTGTGACCAAAATATCGAGGTCATATTCGCGTTCTAGCCGTTCTTGGATAATTTCCATGTGGAACAATCCCAAAAAGCCGACACGGAAGCCAAAATTTAACGCCTGTGAACTCTCCGATTCATAGACCAACGAGGCATCATTGAGTTGTAATTTTTCTAGCGCGTCTTTCAATTCGCCATAGGCATCGTTATCGGTGGGATAAACCCCCGCAAACACCATCGGCTTCACTTGTTGATACCCCGGTAGGGCTTCTGTGGCGCTATTGTTGAATAATGTGACGGTATCCCCCACACGGCACTCGCGCACCGTCTTGAGACCAGTGGCAATATAACCCGTTTCACCAGCACCGAGCGATTCAATCGGGCGCATGGCGGGGTTGAAAATGCCAATTTCGATTGGCTCAAATTTGGCACTATTCGCCATCATTTTGAGCAAATCATTTTTCTTCACAATGCCATCTACCACCCGCACATAGGCAATCACGCCCTTATAGGCATCATAATGGCTATCAAACACCAACGCCCGCAATGGCTTGTCTAAATCACCTCTTGGCGCGGGTACTTTGTCAATGAGTTGATGCAACACCTCCACAATCCCAATTCCATTTTTGGCAGAAATGCGAAGCATGTCCTCTGCTGGCAATCCGAGCAAATCTTCTACCTCTTGGGAAATTTCATCGGGACGCGCAGACGGCAAATCTATTTTGTTGATGACGGGGATAATCTCCAAATCGAGATTCAGCGCCAAATACACATTGGTAAGGGTCTGTGCTTCGATGCCTTGACTGGCATCCACGACCAATAATGCCCCTTCGCACGCTTGCAACGCCCGACTCACCTCATAGGTGAAGTCCACATGACCCGGGGTGTCAATGAGATTGATAATATACTCTTCGCCCTTATAGGTGTAGTGCATCCGCACAGCAGACGCTTTGATGGTCACGCCGCGCTCACGTTCCAAATCCATGCTATCGAGCAATTGCGCGTGCATATCCCGTTCTTGCACCGTTTGGGTAAGTTGTAAGAGCCTATCGGCGAGGGTGCTTTTGCCATGGTCAACATGGGCAATAATGCTAAAGTTCCGAATGTTCTGACGATTCATGTATGTAACAACGCCAACTTTCTTAAACAAGTTTCAATTTGTTCACTAAGAATATGGCTATTATAGCAGAAACCCCTCCTATTGATGCAGAGGGGTTT
>DAOTUO010000017.1:0-8165 GCA_034436595.1 Anaerolineae bacterium
TAACGATAGATAATTTCATGGAAATAAATGCCTTATCTTATGGGCAAATTATATCAAAAAGTCTACCCTTAATCGGCTATGGGTGCAATTGTCAATTCACCAATTGCCACACCCAATTGGCGTCCGTCCTGAACGCCCAAATCAAACGGATTGGATACCCTATCCGTCTGAAATATCAATTCGAGTGTGGGTGCATTGAGTAACTCGCCACTTATCACTGCTTCATAGCGGTTATCCGTGCGGGTCAATGTCACCAATTCACCGTTTATGGTTAATGAGAGGCTATTCACCACTTCTTCTTCTAATGACCCTAACACATCAAACCGAACACGATACTCTTTTTCTAGGTCAAAATCGGCTTGTGGAAAGACAAATAACAATCGCGCAGTTGGCTCAGATGTCCATCGAAATGGGATAGTCGCATCGGCAGATTCGTAACCATTCCATCCGCTTTCTTCTAAAAGATATTGATTTTGAATGAATGTCTGGGTAATTCTATAAATCGAATTATCAGAATCATAAAATGCAGAGCGTAACTGAATAAAATTCACAATAGTCTCAGAAAATCCAGTCACCACACGCACTTCTTCAAATTGTATTATATCCAGTTTATCTCGCTCAATCGAATCTCTGACTTGTTGCATAAATGTCTCATTACTCTCTGCGCTGGCAAGCGTAATGATGTCATAACCCGTGAATGAATTAACGAGTGTGGTGCCATTTACACCGATTTGTCGCCCCCAACTCCATAAATATGTTCCAGCCAAATTCCAGAATATAGGCGTTTGTTGGTCATTTGACGCATACCATAGCCGAAAATCGTCCAGAGAAAAGCTATCATAGCGTTGGTCAATTGCCTCAAAAAGAGCTAGTGTTTGCTCATATAAATATTGGTTAAAGTATCGGTATGGCAGATAAACATTCACGATAGGCATCATACCGAGTGGAACACTGGCACAAGTGACAAACAAGACAAGCCACTGAATCGTTTGTGTACGATATAAAATAATTGTCACCACCGCAAAGACAATCGCACCAACAAAGAAGATGCCAATAACTGTTTGTGTCAATAGGTGTGGCGCAAAGGTAAATGTGACAAAAGGAATCATCGGCACAAAAAATGCGCCACCCAAAACATACCGAAACCGTGTGAGAGACATCGTGATGATTTTATGCGAAAAAATAACCCCCAATGGCAAAAATGCCGTCATCACAATATTTGTCTGATAAAAAGAGAAGTTCATATACAAAGAACCCCTCAACCGAAATAGCATCATCACCAAGCATGAAAATGCAAATACACTGATAACGGCTCTTTGAATTTGCGCTGGGGTGTGTTTAGATGCAGGATTAATGGAGACAGGAATCGTTTTAACAGTCATCAAACGTCCAATGAGCATCACCGCCACAAGGGTTAGAAACAAATACCAATGAGGGGCAACTTTATCAAACTCTATCAATGAACTATCAATGATATAGGCTTGGTTTTGTGTGACAAAATTAACCGAATTTGACAGTAGCACATTGCCAGTGAGTTGGTAATAAAATAAAGCAAGTATCACATAAACGCCACCCATGCCCAAAAATACAAATATCCCTGTTCTGATAAGGCGCAGGGGTTTGTTATATAAAGACTCCAAAAATATGAGATAAATGGCTAAGGCAGGGGCATAAAACAGGTTAAACAGGTTAGCGGTTATCATCAACAGATAAAACCCACCCGCCCCCATCAGGTATAATGAGCGCCTACGCGAGTATGGGGCTTGTGTGAGGCAGAATATGGAAAGCGCCATATAGAGCATGACATAACCATCTACATAATCCCAACCTGTGGCACGGAGTATGAGCGGATATTGACCAAATAACAGGGCAACTATAATGGCAGTTCGGGCATTAAATAGCTTATTTACAATACCATACACCGAAAACGTGGCGATGTAATATACACCCAAATGCAACACAAAATTTGCCATAAGTGGTGAAAAAAAGTGTCGTATCACATATCCGGGTAAGGTAACGCTCAGGCGCTCAATGAAGTAATGGCTTTCTGATGGAATCCAACCCACATATTTTGGCAATGCCAGTTGATAGCCTGTATAGATATAATCATCCGTGATGGACGCATTAAAAATCCAATTGGGGTTAATGAGCGCCAAAATGATGGGCAATATCAGAATTAACCCGATATGCACCCAATTGAGTTTTTTTAGGATATTCGTCATTAGTCAGTTACTCCATCAATAAATGGTTCAATCATTAATTCGCCAATTGCCACACCCAGTTTGCGTCCGTCCTGAATGCCCAAATCAAACGGATTGGATACCCTATCCGTCTGAAATATCAATTCGAGTGTGGGTGCATTGAGCAACTCGCCACTTATCACTGCTTCATAGCGGTTATCCGTGCGGGTCAATGTCACCAATTCACCGTTTATGGTTAATGAGAGGCTATTCACCACTTCTTCTTCTAATGAACTCACCACCACAAACGACAAACGATAGTCTTGTTGCAGGTCAATGCTAAATTCCGTTACATCCAATAAAACACTTGCCATCGGATCTGATGTCCAGCGAAATGTGTTGGTCGGTGATGAGCGTTCATAACCATTCCAACCACTTTCATTCAGCACAATTTGCTCATGCCTCGCACCAAATGAATAATAGAAATTGCCGTCAGTATTGACATAGGGACGAATCGCAATAAAGTTCAAAATAATATCTTGCGTTATATCCTCAAAAACAAGTTCTTCGGTCTGAACAATTTCAAAACCAGCATCATAAATCGTATTTTGGGCATATTCCATGAATGATGCTACGTTGTCGGCACTTGAAAGCATCACAATTTCATGAGGTGTAAGGATTTGAGATAGTGTTATAGGGTTAAGTCGTCGCCCCCATTCCAACAAGTAAATAGAGGATACAGCTGCAAACATTCTCCGTTCTGGGTCATTATTCGGATACCATATCCGAAAGGTATCGAGACTAAAATCATCGTAGCGTTGATTAATTACCTGCACAATATCCATCGTCTTTTCATATACTCGTTGGCTAATATACCTATCGGGGTTATAAATATTGACCCAAAGGTTAAGAGTCGCTATAACACTGGTCAACATAACGAACAAGATAAGCCACTGAATAGTCTGTTTGCGATGGAGCAACACGATAGCACCCGCACAGACAATCGCGCTAATGAAGATAATTTGAATGGCGGTATCGGTCCGAACTTGAGGCGCAAATGTGAGAATAATCGGTGTTAACATGGGCAAGAAAAAAGCCGCCCCCATCACATATCGAAAACGTGTGGGGGGCATATCAACCACTTTATGCGAAAAAATCATCCCCAACAGAATAAAACCGGTCATGACGATGTTGGTGTTATAAAACGAAAAACTCATGTAAAAATGACCAAGTAATCGCCAGACCATCATCACACCACACGAAGCCACAAATAAGCCTACAACGGCTCTCAAGGTGGGGAGTGGAGTTAATTCTGATTGTTCATTAATGCGTAACGGCGTAGTTTTGAGGGTTAAAATACGCCCAATGGCCATGACTGCAATTAATGTCAAAAAAAGATACCAATGAGGCGGTACATTACTAAAGGCAGTTTGCGAATAAGCGGTAATTATGTCGGCTTTTGACCCGATGAACTCCACCGAATTGGACAATAATAGGTTACCCGTGAGTTGATAATAAAAAATAGCGAGTGTGCCATAAGCAATACCCATCCCTATCAGCACAAATAGCCCCGTCTTTAGCAAGCGGACTGGGTGCTTATATAACGATTCTAAGAATAACAAATAAATCGCTAAGGCAGGGGCATACTGCAAATTAAAGAGATTTGATATTATCAACAACATAAAAAATGCGCCTGCACCCACCAAATACACAGAGCGCCTGCGCGAATATGCGGCTTGGGTGAGGCAATACAGCGATAGGGTCATATATATTAACCCATATCCATCAACGTAATCCCACCCTGTAGCACGTACAATGAGTGAAAATTGACCAAATAACAGGGCAATAATGATGCCGATTCGGGCATTAAATAGTTTGTTCAGAATACCATACACCGAAAAAGTGGCGAGGTAATATACACCCAAGTGCAATACAAAATTTGCCATGAGAGGCGAGAAAAACTGCCTCACCACATATCCGGGCAAAATAACACTTAGGCGTTCCATAAAATAATGCGTTGAGGAAGGCTCCCACCCCACATATTTTGGCAATGCGATTTGATAGCCTGTATAGATATAATCATCTGCTATTGATAAGTTAAAAATCCAATTGGGGTTAATCAGTGCCAAAATGATGGGCAATATCAGAATTAACCCGATATGAACCCAATTGAGTTTTTTTAGGATATTCGTCATTAGTCAGTTACTCCATCAGTAAATGGTTCAATCATTAATTCGCCAATTGCCACACCCAGTTTGCGCCCATCCTGAACACCCACATCAAATGGATTGGACACCCTATCGGTTTGGAATATCAATTCGAGTGTGGGTGCAGTGAGCAACACCCCATTTATATTGCCCACATAGACAGTATCCGCTTTTGTCAACGGAATTGATACACCATTCACGGTTAATGTCAGACTATTCAAAACCTCATCTTCCAACGACCCTGCCCTCACAAATGATAGGCGATACGTTCCATCTGGATTAAACGAGGCATCTGTCATATCCAATAGCAAGCGGGCAGTGGGTTCTGCTGTCCAACGAAATGGACGGCTATTTTGGGGGACTTGTTCATACCCGTTCCAACCACTTTCTTCTAATACATATTCACTTTGCGACTCGCTAAAATAATAGCGGAGCGAATCTTCTCCCAGCATAGATAAGCGCACCTGCAAAAATTCTAGCCGAATATCCCCCACCGTCACCCCACCGATAGAGGTGATAATCGCCCGATTTTGCAGGGTATTTTCTGCCATTAGCAATAAGGTAGATAGGTCATGGGACTGGCTAGTAAGGATGATAATATTATCCGCCTCAAAAAAAGTGTCCTCTGGCGGAGCTTCATTGAGGCGGGCATTTCTGCCGAGTGTCCATAAATAAATCGAGCTAACAGCATGAAATGTGGGGAGTTTGCGGTCGCTAAAATCGTACCATAGGCGAAATTTATCCATACCAAGCGATGGATACCGCGCATTTATCGCCTGTGCAATGGCGGTAGATTCTTCATATACCGTCTGGTCACGGTATCTATCGGCTGTATATGTCCGAATGGATACCGCGTTACCAATTAGTACCCCGCACAACGCGCAGAACACAATCACCGCCATACCAATACGCAATGGCTGGCGCGTTCGCATTGCCATAAACCCACATACCACAGCACCTATAATGAGCCATACCGATAAGGCATCCAAATCGAAAAGACTCGGTGAGAGTGTGAAGAGTGCAAAGGGTATCATCGGCACAAAAAAGGCACTTATCGTTATGAAACGAAACTGTGCAGACGACAAATCGGTTAGGGGTTTATAGATAAGCATCCCCAACAACAAAAACGCCGTCATCACGACATTGGCATGATAAAACGATACATGCGAATATAAAAATCCCGCCAAACCCCAAATGGCAATGAGGCTATATGTCCCAAAAAATAAGGCGACCACCGCCTGCATTCCCCGCCGACTCTCTGGGGATAGATAGCGCGTGCGCCGTATTAAGCTCCATACCGCCATGAAACTCACAGTGGCTAAAAATATGTGCCAATAGGGTGGCAATCCGCTAAAATGGTAGCTCAGAAAATACCGCGCATCTTGGGTGATTTGTTGAGTTGTCTGGAGGGTATTGGTCAATAATAAGGTATTGGTCAGTTGGTAATAAGCAAATGCGAATCCACCATAGACTACACCAACCCCCACAAAGGCATATATCCCCGTTTTGACCAAGCGTATGGGTTTTTGGTATGTTTTGTCGAGGAGCAAGAAATAGAGCGCCATCGCCACCGCATAAAATCCGTTAAAGGTGTTGGCGAGAAACATCAGCATAAACGCCCCACCTGCCCCTATGAGATACAAGGGACGGCGTTCCGATTCTACTGCATAGGTGAGCCATAAAAGGCTCACAGCCATGCACGCCATCGCAAAACCATCGGGATAATTCCACCCCAAAGACCGCATGATGAGTGGGTATTGTCCAAATAACAGGGCGATAATCAGCGCCACCCGCCGATTGGCGAGTTTATTCAAAATGCCATACACCGCAAATATCGCCATATAATACAGAGCAAAATGAATTATCAGATGAGCATGGAGTGGTGAAAATAGCTGGTGGATGACATACGAAGGCAATGTCCAACTCACACGATCAATAAAATAGAGGGTGTCCGATGGATACCACCCCACATATTGCGGGAATGCCATCTGATAGCCTGTATAAATATAATCATCCACCATGATGATAAAATCATGCCGAAAACTCAGATTAAACAACCAATTGGGGTTAATCAGCGCCAATATCACGGGCAAAACGAGCAAAATAGCGATGTGTACAAAATTTAATCGTCTTAGCATGTTAAAAACCTTTATTCACACGAAAAAAAATGAGTTCAATATCGCCCCATTGATGTGAAAACACATGGCGCTCGACTTCTGTCACGTCTACTGCATCATATAACTGGGTGAGCAATGCCTCTGTCTGATTCACAGACGACATCACAACAATTTCGCCCGTTTCTTGTGCCTCTGTGAGCAACGTCTCTGGGTTTAGCACGCGGTCACGATGCCATGTCCATAAAAAGACGGCGGCAACAGAATTAAATAAGCGCGAATGGGTATCTCCACCCTTCAGGTGAAAAATACGAAACGTCTCATAATTAAATGATTCGTAACGCGCACCGATAATATCCGACATTTCGATAGTATATTCATAAAGTCGCTGACCCATGTATCTATCGGCGACATACACATCGGTATAAGCAGGGAATAACCACGATTGATAACCCCGCGCATCATTGAGCATCCCCCCAGCACACATCACAAACCCAAATAAGGCATATAAGGTGCGTTTTGGATGCAATGCAATGACCATGCACACCACACCGCCACCATATAACAGCCAATGATTGGTGATATAAAACGATTGCGGACTCAGGCTAAACAACGCCAACGGTATCATCGGGATAAAAAATGCTCCCGCAACCAAATACTTAAATTTCGCTGGTGGATACGCTATCAGGCGTTGCGAAAATAACGCACCCACCACCAAAAAGGTCACTACAACCAGATTGGCTTGATAATACGATACGCGGATATAGATGAATCCCATAAATTGCCATATCACCAACACCAAATAGGATACGGCAAATAATCCCACCAGCGCCCGCATAACCACTCGCATATTGGCAAATTGGGGCTTTTCGGCGGGGATAAATGACATTTTTTTCCACAAGGCGGGTCTGCCGATGAGGATAATGGCGGGTGTGAGAAACAAAAAATGCCAATGGGCAGGTGTTTTTGAGAAATTAAAAATCAGGAAGAATTTTAACCAACGGATACTATCGCCTGTTTCGATAGCATTTGCCAACAGAAGGCGTTCCGTAAAGGCATAATAAATCAGCGCCAATCCCGCATACATCATGAGCGCCCCTGCCCCACCAAATATCACAGGAGCAATAAGGGTTTGGAGTGGGTTTTTCCAGCCATTAATCAATAAATAATAAGTCAGTATGGCGGGAAAATAAAAAACATTGAAGAAATGGGCATTTATCATGAGGACAAATGCACCACCCGCGCCTGCCAGATATAAAAATTGCCTTTTGCTCCCCACCGAGTAGGTTAAAAAGAAGATGGTAAGCGCAAAATACGCCATGGCATAACCATCGGGGTAATCCCACCCACTGGCACGCATGATGAGGGGATATTGCCCAAATAACAAGGCGATGATAAGCGCAACTTTGGCAGTGAATAACCGATTGAGGATGCCATATACCGAAAAAATAGCGAGGTAATACACACCCAAATGCACCACAAAATTAGCTATCAATGGCGAGGCGAATTGCCGAATGAAATAACCGGGTAAAATAATGCTCAGGCGCTCAATAAGATATATATCCGCCGATGGATACCACCCCGTGTATTTGGGGAAATTCATCTGATAGCCCAAATAGTTAAAATCGTCTGCCATATTGACATTGAACAACCAATTGGGGTTT
>DAOTUO010000018.1:0-2097 GCA_034436595.1 Anaerolineae bacterium
GGAGAGTAAGAGCAAACCCGATAGGGGTGTGGTGACATTGAAGCATATCGGCAAAAATCAGGATGGGGTGGTGTGCATCGAATTGACGCGCAGTGTGCTGTTCATGAAACGCCCACTGGGGTGATTGATGGATATGGATATTCTGATGATTGCGGGTATTGATGTCTCGCATCTACGATTGATAGATTTGGCAACATTAGCCGACCAAGCCAAACCATTTTATGATTGGGTAGAAAGACAATTCCAGATTACAGTGAATCGAGATGAATCCCTGAATGTAATTTTGAACGATGCGCCACTCAAACAAGTTTTAGCGGGTATTCTGGCATGTTATTCTTCTAAAGAAAATCTTCCGCTCCTATTTGATGGTGTGGGCAGGTCTTATCCTCATTCAAAAGCGTGTTATTATTTTTTCGCATGGCTTATTCGAGATGCCCCGTAACAACGCTTGAATCCTTTGATAGTCAAAGTGACAAAAAATTCTGAGATGACCAGAATCCAAGCCGAAATAGATGTCTTATCCAAGCTGATTTTTACCTACCGCCAAACAGTGAAAACATTTTCATGGGATAGCCTTACGAGAAGTTATCATTGACCGTTTAGAAGGTTCTCGGCGTAGTATTAAAGGGCATGAACGAGAAGCCACTGTGCGAAAGGCATTGATTATCGCTATTCAGAGCTATTTTGCCACACACCAGAATTACGGCATTTACCATGCTGTCGAAATTTCTGAGAAACAAGTGGCTATTGGTAATGAAACATTCGATGTATGTGTAGATTTACTCAATCTACAACTAGAAATTATCGAGCGTATTTTAATTCCTATCAAAACACGCGAAACAGAAGGTGGTGGGCATACACATCTTTTTACACGCGATATTTTATCTGCCATGAATATGGTCAAACTGAATCAGACTGACTATTTGATGGTGGTCATTGTGGCAAAAAATTGGTCTAAGCGTGAAACTGCCACACTGGAAGGGCTATTGGATTATTTGGTTGTGATTGACCAATTACCAAGCGAATTTGTTGGCTTTGACAATAATGAACAAGTCAGGTTAAATAGATTTATAGCCAGTGTGTTCGATGGAGATATAAAACCAAAGTCGTTAGAGGGTTGATGATATGACTGATAAACCAATAGATTCTATTCTGAATACGGTAACCTGTGGTGATAGCTGGGCAACATCTAAAACATTACCCAGCGATTTTGTGCAAACGATTATCACGAGTCCGCCATATTTTGGTCATCGTGAATATACCAGCACAAATAGCGCAAGCGAATTAGAATTTGGGCGCGAAAAAGATTATCGTGACTATGTAGATAAATTGGTCGCCTTATTTGCTGAACTTAAGCGAGTCCTCAAAGATGATGGTACGCTATGGCTAAATTTGGGTGATACCTATCGTAATAATCAATTACTTGGCATTCCCTGGCGGGTCGCATTGGCATTGCAAGATGCAGGCTGGTTTTTGCGAAGCGAGATTATTTGGAATAAGCCCAATGCTATGCCCTCATCGGTTAAAAACCGACCTACAACATCGCATGAGACACTTTTTTTATTCTCTCAATCACCTAAATATTATTATGATGCTGATGCTATTCGTGAACCGCATGTGACATTTTCTGAAAATTCTAAAATGCGTGGTGGCAGAAATCACTTGGGTAAGCGCAATGGCACACCCGAAAAAGGCAAAAATCAGGGGAATCAGAATCTTCATAATGGACGTTGGGATCAAGCCTTTCATCCATTGGGGCGCAATAAACGAACTGTTTGGGAAATCCCATTAGGGAAATTCCGTGACGCGCATTTTGCCGTTTTTCCAGCAACATTAGTAGAAACATGCCTTTTGGCAGGTAGCGCACCCAATGATGTTGTTTTAGACCCATTTATGGGAGCTGGCACAACTGCGGTGGTCGCGCAAAAATTAAATCGGCATTTTGTGGGGCTAGAACTTGTTCCAGAATAGGCAGACATGACTATGAGGCGTTTGCAAACACAAATTACATTACCCCTTTTCTAAAAATTTATGTGGCGGACATGAAAAATTATCCGCCACAGCATTATTTTGTGCTATACCGTTGTGCCGTTGCCT
>DAOTUO010000019.1:0-16246 GCA_034436595.1 Anaerolineae bacterium
CCTGCCCCGCGCCCATAGACATCGGGGAAGAAGAATTCATACCCAATTGGTGGGATGACGTTATACACGCCTTCCAAACCCGGACGAATCGTATACACATACTCATACGTCCCTGCGGGCAGATAGGTACTGCTCAACACGGCTTTTTCATCATAGAACTCGATGTTGCTAAAATACCACCATCCCCACCCACGACTCAGCGGGTTGCCCAAATTCAGTTCTGGGCGTGTGCCAATTTGTTGGCTGGTGAGCAAGTTTGGATTCACCGCCTCTGCACCTGCGGGGAATGGGTCTTCGATGACCACATAATGCAGGCTATTGGGGATGATAATCGTCAAGCGCACCCGCACCAATTCACCAATTTGTGCTTGTGTGATGGGGGTATTGGTCTCATCATCCGCCAGCGTATAACGCCGATTGATGATAATCCCTCTGTCCAACGGTTCTACCTCATTCACAGGCACATTCACACGCAAGTAGGCGGTGTAATACAGATTGCCTGTGCCATCGGTGCGGTCAATGACGATGCGGTTGAGTTCTCCGCGCAACATCTCTGCCACATCAATATAAATGATGTTATTCGTGGTGACATTTCGTGGCGTGATGCTCTCATTGAGGCGTTCATCCCCATTAAATGTCACGGTATAGTCATAGCTACCTTCTAATTCTTGTGATATGACCATCCAATCGGTGAGCGCCATGAGTGACCATGCCGTCTCTTGGGTAGTAGACCACGCATCTGCCCGACGCATGACCATCAGATACCGCACGATATTGGGGATGAGTTCATTGTCGGGGCGGAGTTCTGTCAACATGCCCAAGACCATCGCCGTTGTACGCGTATCGGTGTTCCAATTGCGATAATCACGCACAGATTCTTCCCAATGTGCGCCATTGGCACTGAGTATCGCCACATTCATCACATCAGAAATCAATGTACTCATTCGCGCTTCATCAGCACCACCCAAATGCAAGGCACGGGCGAGTAATGTCTTGGCATAAATGCTCATACTTTCCCGTGAATCGTATAGGGTAGACATAGAGGCGATATTTGGTGCATCGCTATAGGCGAGTGCATACAACATAAATGCCTGCCGATTGAGTTGCCATGTAGCGACACTTAAACTGGGGGTGATAAGATTACTAGTGAGATAGCGTTGCGCCGATTGAATCACACGGTCAGATACCGTAAATCCAAAATCTTTAGCGGTTTGCAAGCTAATTAGCACCCATGCGGTTAGATTGGGGTCGCTGTCATCACTATAATACCATCCCCAGCCACCATCTATTTTTTGCTGTCCATAGAGGGCTTGAATGGCGGAATTTGTGCCAAGTTCTAATTCCGCCCGCAAATTGTCTCTATTATCAAGATTCAATGCTTCTATGGCACGATAAACCATGATGTTGGGCAAAAACGAGCTAACCAATGCCTCTGTACCATAGCGGGTGTATTGGCGCAGATACCTTAGACTGTCTAGCGCCGATGATGCCAATGAATGGTCGGTTTGCAGGGTTAATTCACCCTCATACGTCTCCCAATCGGATGGCAACATAATGCCTTCGGTGATAGTCTCTTGTCCGCGCAAAAATCCACCTGTGCCGACAATTTCTGGCACTTCATAGCGATACACAGGCAACAAACGGTCATCACCCTGTCCGAGTGGTGGCTTGCTGGCATCGGTATAGGTGCCATCTTCGTTCATGGCAAAAAATGTCAAATTCACGGTGCGAACATCTTCGACCAACGCCTGCCATGTAATGCGAGCGCGTCCGCCAGATGCAATTTCAACCGTTTGACGGGCGCTGTCTAGGATAGTAACACCCTCTGCCAGCACTTCTACAAAGACAGTTTGGGTGGCATTGGTGTTATTGTTGACCACTGCCGAGAGGGTCGTCACATCACCCACCACAAAAAAGCGTGTGGTCACAGGGCGGATGAGCAAGGGTCGGGTGCTAATGAGGTCAAAGGTATTTTGACCGACCAACGTGAGACCATCGTTGCCACTCGTCACAGCACGCGCATCCAAGCGCCATGTGGTCAGATTATCGGGCATGACCACTTCAAATGTGGCAACACCATTTTCGTCTGTCACAACGGTAGCATTCCAATAGGCGGTATCCACAAATTCTTCTCGAATATCAAAAATACCGCCCTCGCCGGGTCCACCGCCACCGCCCTTGATGGTGTCTAGCACCTCACGGGTGATTTGGTCGGTGTTAATCGTGAGCGCCATCGCCGTTAGCACACCCATCCCTTGCGGGCTATAGAAATGCTCTAGCAATGGGACGCTATTGGGACTAGAGATAGATAGCGAGGCGAGGTCGGTTAGCCCAACTCCCACTTCTGCGCTTACACCCTCACCCAGATAATTGGTCGTGCGGACGGTATATGTCACCGTTTCGCCAGGGGCGGCTTGCTCCACATCGGATGTGATGTCTAGCGTCAATTCTTTTTGCTCAATATCCACATATAGCGCAATCACCCCCATGCGGAATCCCGCCACAAGGTTATTTTCGTCCACACCCTTGATGAGTAGCACCGTCACATATACATTGGGCGCGTATTCGGGCAAAATGGGGAATTTATAGATATAGCTGTTGCTATCCATCGTCACCCGTTCAATCGTGAGGACATCACCTCGTTCTACGGTGATGAGCGCCTCGACACTGCCCTGAAATGGCGATGTAATGAGGATTTCAGCTTCATCGCCCACCGCAAAATCGTTTTGGCTGGCGATAAGGTCAATACGGTTGCTATTTTGTTGTCTCCAAGACACATATTCACGGCTACTCACCCACATGGTGGCGGCAGAACGAATTTCGTTGCCAAGCGAATCGGTTGTGATGGCTGTTGCCTTAAAAATACCACCATTGGGTGGGATAAAATCAAACACCGCAACACCATTTTCATCGGTGGTGACTGTGCCTGTGGTCACGGGGATGGTTTCTTGTTCCCATGTCCAAATGGTGCGTCCGTTGGAATCTTCTTCTTGCACACTAGACCAACGACGCTCAACAATCTCAATCGTGAGTTCTTGGTTGGGAACAGGATTACTATCCCAATCGACAGAGACAAATTCAAAGGCGGTGGCAGTATTGGCTGTACCCACATACCCTTGTGGACGCACCCCAACATATACTTCACCCTTATGCACGACCACCTCTGTCCGATTCGATACCGCTTGTTGGCTCTCATCCGTGATGGTCGTCTCTACACGGAACACTTGGCTTTGCGTGGCATCTTTTAGGTCGGCGGGGATTTCGACCAAATACCGACCTTCTTCATCGGTCATGCCCTCGCCATCGGCAACCCAACCACCGTTATACGAATAATATTCGCTGGGTCCGCCATCGGGGTCAAAATCGTAAAAACTATAATACCCTTTGCCCTTATAGGGAAAATTATAGGGTTCAGACACCACCGTATAATTCACACGGGCATTCGATACCAACCCACCAAAGAAATAGCGACTCGACACATCCACCTGTACCACGCCACCCTGCACCACTTCTGGCTCTACGGGGGCATTTTCGACCATGAATTCTGGCAGACGATATTCTGCTACGGCAAAATAAATAGACCCACCTTCAGAATACCAATGGTGGCGCGAGGGCAATTCCACGCTAATTCGATACGACCCTAATCCTGCTTCTGCTGAAATATCGAATGTGTCGCTAAATGTGCCAAATTCGGTGACTGGCAAATTTTTGTCATAGATAATCTCGCCAGCATCATCATAAATCTGAACGGGGACGGTGGCTTCGCCATAGGGGGTATAGGTCACATCGTCTTTATCGCGGATAACCCCTCTAAAATACACAGGTTGGTCTGGGCGATAAATCGGACGGTCTGTGTAGAGATAAACACTAAATTCTGCTGGATAGTAATTGCTCGGCACACCAAAGTTATAACTTTCGATGCCATTTGACCAGGTGGTCAAGCCCACACCATAATGTGTGCCATCATCCAACAGGGCAATGCGTTTATTATACAGATTACCGGTACGGGGCAAATTGAGATATAACATACCATCGGCATCGGTTGTGCCAGTCCCAACTTCGCGTAATGGTGGGTCTCCCACAACCAACCCAGTGTCATAAATAACAATCGGGGCATTGGGGATGGGTTCCCCAGTCTGAATATCGGTTGCCCAAACGGTAATGCCATCAATGCTCATCTTGGTGGTGAGATTGGCACTCCCAACCACTATGAATTGACGATTTGGGTCATAGCCCTCGCGTTGTGTCTCTGGACTATTCATATTCAAGAAATAAATTCCAGGGTCAAGTGCCTCTTTATCTTCGTATAACCCTTCACCCAAATTGAGCAATTCAAAGCGCGTCAAATTAGGTGGCGCAACCGACTCTATTTCCCACGACCTAATGAGACTGCCCGAAGGGGGCGAATAGCGATAAGTGGGGTCATAATTATCTTCATCCAAAACACGGCGTGCAAAAGACTCAAATGGAATTTGATATAAATCCAAATTGACTTTACTCACATTGAGGTGGGTGATAAACAATTGTGTTTGGGGGTTATTGGCATTATAAAAGCCAACATCAGCCGAGCGCATCCCCAATTGAGGGGGATATGGCGGGGATGTAAACGAAAATTCATAGCTCCCGACTGTATTCCCATAGGAGTCTTGACCACCTTCTGCAAGGGTGATGGTATATTCAGTAGAAGGCAATATGGGAAATGAAATAGACAGGGCATTATTCCATGTATGAAAATATAAATCTGGGTCGTGGTCTGGGGCGGGGTCAATGGAGGTAAGCCCCTCAAATGAGGTTACATTCATGGGCACATTGAAGTTTATAGACACCTCCCACACACTAGATGGAGAAGTGCCATTACGCGGTTCTGAGCCGATAATCTCTGGATATGGCACCGTATTAAAATAACTGGTGAAACCAGTATTCATCCCCCCGCCACCTGCGACACTCACATATCCAGCGTCAAAGCCTGCTTTATATTGTGTATCTATAATGAGCAAGTCTGTGGGGGTAAAGCGGAAACCACTATTATCTTCATTCCATTCAAATGTACCCGCAACCGTGCCTATGTCCTCTGACCCTGGGCGTATGAAAAAGGCAGATTCCACACTCTCGGTATCCATTGGCATATTGAAGGTCATCTGAAAACTGCGGTTGAGGGCAATCTCGCGCTCATTATTACTAGGGCGCACCTCTATGACACGGGGTGCTGCGGTCGTAAATGACCACACCACATCTTTTGCCAATACGGTGCCATCAATCGCCGTTAAACCCGCATTGACCATGATGGTATAAAGGGTGCTTGGCGACCATATTATATTGGGTGTGAAGGTATAAATGGACGTATTGAGCCATTCACCTACCCCATCAATGGCGGGGGTGATGGTGAGTGGCTGGGGTAAATCATCCATATCCTCAACAATCACCAACGGCACAACGGGACGATTGAAGATGACTGTAATCACCGCCCGTCCCGCAACTTCTCGTGTGCCATCTTCTGGCAAAACGCTGACCACAACCAATTCGGGTGGCGCGTCTTGTGGGTCTGGCTCATCGGTCGGTGTTTGGGCAGATAAACTCATCACCCCCACCGATAGCAACAATAAAACAAATAAATATCGTAATTTTTGCATCACTTCTCCCTCTTTCGTGCTAAATAAACATGCGATATATTCATTATACGCCTAAGTGAAAAAGGTAAAAAATGCGCTTGCCTATATGCTTGCCCTACGATTAGGCTATGGCGATTAGCTCAATTCAAAATTGGTGATAGGCAGATTAAAAAATGTCTTAAATGCCTCCCAATGAAGCGCCGCCAATTCTCTGAGCAGATGTTGGACAAAAAACCGTTGCGCCACCCAATCTCGTGGGACAGGTGCGCGACTATGCGCTACCGCTTGACGCTCAAAAATCCAACTGGCACGGCGCATGTGAAAGCTATCTGTGACCACAATAGAGGTCGTCCAGCCCTTTTCTATCATAATTTCTTGGGCATAAATCGCATTTTGCTCGGTGCTACGACTTTTTTCTTCGATAAAAATCGCCTCTGGTGGGACACCCTCTTCGATAAGAATCAACCGACACACGGCCGCTTCGCTACGCGATTGCCCACCACCGATTCCCCCTGTGCAGATAATTGCATCGGCATAGCCCTGCTTATATATCTCCGCACCCCACAGAGAACGTCGCCATAGGGCATCACCCGCCCGCCCATCACGACGCAAGCCAGACCCCAACACGATAATCACATCAGACGGTTCTGCGGTGATTTCATCGCCATATTGCCAAATTGTCACCACCAAAAAGATGATGATAGATAGCCATATCGCCATGCTAATTCCCATAAATATCCCTATTCGTCTAACCCACTTGCGTGAGAAAAATTTTTTCATAGGCTAATGCACCATTGGGCGTGGGGTGTCATCGCCATCAACTTCACTGGCATCCAACGCCTGCCCCAAAATCCACCCGTCTACGGATTGGATACGAATTCGCACGATTGGCAAAATGCTATGCCGAAAGCCAATAGATGCCCCTGGGTATAAGACCATCGCATCTCTGAGATGCAAAAACCGCACAGGCACAACCGATGCCTTTTTCATCTTATATAGGGCATCAAAATCTATCACATCGGCTTCTGCCTCGTCTGATATATCGTCATCATTGCCGTTTAGAATATTGTCATCTTCGTCATCTTCGTCTTCATCGAGACTATAATCATTTTCGGTGAGCTTGGTAAAATCAAATAGACGGGCTAGTTCTTCATCCATCTCGCCTGTCTCATCTTCCTCAAAACTAGCACTCGCCAATGCCTGAAAAACCGCGCTCAAGCTACCCAAATAGTGGCGTTCACTGACCAATGACCCACTTAAAATCATACCCTTCATAAAAATGGTGATGCCAATGGGCATCTCCATCATATTAACCATAGTCGTGATAATATCGGTCAAAATAAAATCGGGTGCTTGCCAATACCCAGATTCATCCATGAAAAAATCGTCCATATCATCCATATCATCCATATCATTCATGGGTTATATGCCTTTCTACCAAAATAAACATCTATTATATCATGAGCATAAACAACAAAAACGGGGCATTTCTGCCCCATTGGGTAATCGTATAGACGCATTAATCCGTGTCTAATTGTCGTAAATCTTTACGGACGACATTCTTGCCGTCCTAGCACTCAGTATAACCGCAGGTCAAGCACCGCCGACACCCCTCAGCACGGATGAGAGAGATTGTGCCACAGGATGGGCATAAATCTGCACCAGAATAATCTGTCTCTAGCGATGTTTCGTGATGGTCGTGTCCATTCCCCTTACCATTGGTGGGTTTTTTCTCTGTCACCGTCTTGATAATCGGAATTTCCATCATGGGGATTTGCAATTGCAATGCTTCTGTTTTGGGGAAATAGGTATCTTCCATAGCGCGTGCAACGGCATCTGGCAACGATGTCACCCGTTCCATCCCAAACCCAACCGAGCGCGACCCGCCAATATCACGCAATTGGTCAATAATCAGGCGCAACATCTCACGGCGGTTATGGGGTTCTGTGGTACGAAGCGACAACGAAACCATGCGCCCAAGCCCTTCTGCATCGGCTTGCAAATCGCTCCCTGCCTTACCGGGTGCGGTGATAAAGACCTCAAACGGATAGCCTTGCTCATCGCTGTTCATGGTGACATAGGCTGTGCCAAAAGGGGTTTGGCAATTGACCGTCACACCATGTAGGCGCTTTGGACGTGGATAAACGCGATGTGGTGTGGCGACTTGCTCCACTTTTTCGGATTTATCCTCTTTTTTAGATTTGGCATCGTTCTCTTTTTCGGCACGTTCATCGCCTTTGAGCATGAGAACCTGCTCATCACGGCTACCATCTCGATAGACTGTGCCACCCTTGCAACCGAGTTCATACATATATTCATATAAATCGGCTGTTTGTTCCACCGTGTAGTTATTGGGCAGATTCGCCGTTTTGCTGATGGCGCTATCTATCCAACGCTGGAATGCACCCTGCACCTTCACATGCTCCATTGGGGCTAAATCCATCGCGGTGATGAAATAGTCTGGCAATTTGGTCGCATTGGGGTTTTCATCGTACCATTCTTTGACGATAGGCACTTTTTCTTCGTGCAATCCCAAACGGCTCTTGCGGTAATATACCCACGAGAAAAATGGCTCAATCCCCGTGCTGGTGTTTACCATGGTGCCTGTCGTATTATGCGAGACAAACCCATTGGCGATATAGGTATGATTATCTGGCACAGACAAGTCATAGGTGGCAGAAATGCCATCTTCAATTGTCAAAATGGTATCTAAATAAACATCCATAGAAACCAATTGTGCAAGTGGTGTTTGGGCTAATACGGGATAATCCTGAACAAATTGCTTCACACTTTGTTGAGTTAATGCTCCATTGGATACCAAACCTGCAATTTTTTGGCGATACACGCTTGGCAGACTTTGTGATTGTGCATAGAAGGACTGCAATAATTCAGGAACAGCGATATTATCCCCTCTATCAGAAATAGTTCCTAGTTCTTGGGCTTTGGCGCGTTTGCGTTGGCTAATGAAATTTATCTCTTGGACAAATTTTTCACATTCGCGCCGATTTAGAAGACGTAATTCGTGTAAAATACGGTCTCCATAACGATTATCTTGTTTGGGCATCTGACGCAGAGTGGCAATAATACCCAATCCAAGTAATGCTGTTTGGACTTGTTTTACCAATACCTCTGATGTGGATACAAAGGTAATCGTGCCGCGATGTATACTGCCATCCGCTTCAAATAACCCACGCAAGAAGGCTTTCACCGCTTCACGTCCAGCGCCCAAAACCTTGCTAGGAATAAATGCGCCAGCCGCGCCTTCGCCATAATTACCAACAGGCTTTTTCATGCCATTCGCTTCAAAAAAGCGCCCAATATAATAGCCATTTAAGTTAGCCACCCAACATCCCGTCCGATCCTCAACAGGAACAGCACGTTCCCCCCAAACGGATTGTAGGCGCATTTTGACGTATTCCAGTAAATCGGGGTCTTGTTTGGCGACCACAATATGTAAACCACCACGCGCTTTGGTATATCCATCACCCATATATAAACCGAGTAATTCGGCAAATTCGGGGGTCATGTGGGTCGGTAATTGGCTCATAGCACGATTACCTTGTTCCACAGGGGTAAGCGCAATAGATTCGCCATCCCCCAATGTATTTTTCTTCAAAACAGTTGTATCACCCACACGCAATTCATCCATGCGTCGCCACACATAGTTGCCACATTCATCTATGACACGAATCCGATGATTATGTGTCGCAGTGATGCTAAAGCCACGATTAGTTGTGATTTTTTTGACGGGTTGTGTCCCATTGACATAAAATTGTGATGTGTCTCGCAAACCAACATCTGTATAAACTGCCCGATTAAGCGGTTGCCATTGTGCGCCATTGGGGTCGCCCAATTCGACAATCGGTTGCAACCCAGTTGATGTGCTGACAAGTGTATCTGGGGCGACACACCCTGTCGGTGCTTGTGTGAGCAAAGTCACGTTACGAATACCATCTGCAATAATCTGATTTTTAACATCATCTGGCATTTGTTGCATGAACCCACTTTGCACAAATTTTTCGGCATCAAACATGGGGAATGAGCCTTTTTCTTTGGCGATAACACTGCTGGTCTGATACGCATGAACCGCCATGAATTTATAGAGTTTGTCAATAAATTCCACCGATTCTTCACTGCCATAACGAATGTGTAATTTGAGCATGAGTTCTGCCACGCCCATCGTCCCAAGCCCAACACGGCGTTCTGCCATCTGCACTTTGCGATTTTCTTCAAAGAAATAGGGTGTGGTATCAATGACATTATCCAAGAAGCGGATTGCATACGATACAGTACGGGCTAAATCATCCCATGCAACTTCATGTTTTTCTTCGTCATAAAGTATTGCAAGATTTATTGCACCCAAGTTGCATACAGAGAAAGCAGAAAGTGGTTGTTCGCCGCACGGATTAGTCGCAATCAGGGGGTTAAAATACCACGAATTGGACATTTTGTTACTGCGTTCTCTAAACCACACCCCTGGTTCTGCGCTTGCCCATGCACTTTCGATGAGGGCATTCCACAGGTCACGCGCTTTAATGGTCTTATAGGTGAGGACTTCGCGCCCATCGGCAATCCATTTTTCGAGGTCGCCGTCCCAGTGAGTATCATAATCGGGGTGGCTGGTATCGGGGAATTGCAATTGCCAATCGGCATCGGCTTTCATGGCATCCATAAAGCGGTCACTCAGACCCACGCTAATATTGGCATTGGTGATTTTACCTGCCTCGCGCTTGCTGTTGATAAAATCGAAAATATCGGGATGCCAGTCGTTGAGGATTAACATCAGAGCGCCGCGCCGCGATCCACCCTGCTCAATTAGCCCCGTGACGAAGCTATACAACGCTCCCCACGATACCGACCCGCTAGAGCGTCCATTGACACCCTTCACATAGGCATGACGTGGACGTAATGTCGAGAGATTCATCCCCACACCGCCACCGCGTGACATGATTTCTGTCATGTTGCCCAGTGTTTTGATGATACCCCCGCGTGAATCGCCTTCCATGGGGATTACATAGCAGTTTGAAACAACCAAGCCAGCGGACACAAAAGAGTGGTCATCTTCTACTTCAATATCCATCACCATACCCCGATAAGTTTCGGTGGTGATGCTTTCAATCCGCACCCAACGCAATCCATCATGTTCAAGTTCATCGAGTAATGGCTCTTTAGGGATTTGACTATCAGCACGACCATAAGATAGATTTCGTGTATCGGCATTTAAAAAGGTTGTTAAACAGTAGCAATCATCTTCGGTGCAAATATCAAAAAAGTATCCCAAACGCAACAATAATTGATGGATTTGGATAGCAGTTGTGCGATTTGGTAATGTAATTTCAACAGAATCGCAATCTCTGACACTACTAGCAGAAAACAAACCGTTTAAGAAAGCGTATGTATAATCACTTTCCATGTGCATTAATTCAGTAGGGATGCGTCTGTTTTTAATATCAATGCCAAAAAACGCATTAAAAAATTCACTAGCTTTAGGCGATTTGATGGTTATAGAGCCAACCTGATTATTGGCGGGAGACGGTTTAACTAAATTGGGTTGAATGTCAAATGTTTTAGTAACAGCCTGCAAAACACGAGATATGTCAACATTAGATTCTGGGAAATTACTTTCATTCTGTTCAAACAGAATTTCGATACTATAGGGTGTTAAATTACCATTGCCTAACCATCTACCGAATAAGAAGCACAAATCAGCATCTAATTCGAGGAAATAATCACCATCATATGACACATAATCGCGCATATAAATTGGGGCTGGGGGGCAAATTTCGCCATTATGGGCAATAGACACAAAATCACCCGTTTTTAATTGATTCGCAGGAATCCAGTCAGCCGATTTGCCATTGGCTAAATGACCATCATTCACCCATTCAGAACGGATGACATGCACCTTATGTTCACCTGTAACGCGCAACACATCATAGCCGATTTTTCTGGCGGTGATGGTATAAATTTCTTCTTCGGTCTCACGCTCAAATTTGTGCAATACAGGGCGCAAGCGATTTTTATGGGTGACGACCAATTCACCTATACGCACATCGGCAATGGGTTTATAGCCATCGGCAGTTAAGACTTCTTGTTCGGGTGGCATACAATTATAGAACGTAAGTTCTTGGTCTGTGCCAGCCGCCGTCAAAATACGCCCACCAGGGACAAATTTCCAATCTTCTAATAACCAACGGAAATTATTTGCCCATTCGCGCCGTTTTTTAGCCGTCTTTTCGATAGCCGCAATCCCCGTTGCCACTCTGTCCATCATTTGGGCGGGGTCTGTTTCGAGAGGTTTGTCTACATGCTCAATATCACGGGTGACAACTTCGCCATCCAACAATTCAATCGTGATGGTTGGCATATTGATTGCCTGAATACGCCCGACTTCGCGTTGTCCTGTGGCGGGATTTACCACCACAATCACAAGGTCGCCAACAGTGAGGGTTTCGCGCTTCATGTCCTTGAGCGCGTAACGGTCAAGAAAAATCTTATACCCCAAGTCATGTAGGGCATTTTTTTTCTTTTCTTGCGACTGAACCATATAAAAACCTCGCTACATCTGATATATAACTGAAAAAAGAGAATATAAAACTATCAGCATTAGTTTCATGCCCAAAAAGAAAAATATTTTGATTTTTATTCATTTTTTTAATTCACAACAACACCTGTGGGGATTGGTGTTCCGTTTGTGTATGTCATTTATAACACGAAAGCGGGGATGTGTCTATTCAGATTAGGTTAGAATTGTATTCAGGTTATTGCGCCCTTCTAACCATTCACAATGATGTCTAAATGCAACCTATATACATTGTTCTAATCATGAAATTCCTCACAAATGGTCGCAAAAATGTGTGCCAGCGACAAGGTATTAATCGCTTATAACACGCAAATGTAAGGACGCAGTACATTGCGTCCTTACAGGGTAAATTAACACTATTGGGAAAAAATAACTATTTCTTTGGACGGAGAAACGGCGGAATATCCATATCATCTTCGTCATAAACCCGTGTGGTAAAGCTATCTTGAGTAGGGCGTTGGGGTGGTTGACCCGGACGCACCTGTGGCGGTTGATTTTGAATCGGCGGTTGTGGTTGTTGAACAGGCGGTTGATTCTGAACCGGTTGCATAGGTCGCATGGGCTGATTATTATGTTGCATCGTCTGTGGACGTTGGGTATTGGTCGGTGGACGCAACACATTTTGGGCATCCATACGTGTTTTTACACGGCTTTGCTCAAACCCAGTGGCAATGACGGTAATACGGACTTCATCACCCATATTTTCGTCAATTTGCGCCCCAAAAATGAGATTGACCTCCGGATGGGCGCTCTCTTTGATGATAGCCGCCGCTTCATTGACTTCAAACAGGCTCAAATCTGTCCCGCCTGTAATATTGAACAAGATACCGCGTGCGCCATCAATGGTGACATCAAGCAAGCCACTGCTAATAGCGAGTTCTGCCGCACGCCGTGCGCGGTCATCGCCACCTGCACGCCCCACTGCCATGAGTGCCGCGCCACCTTCGGACATGATAGTGCGAACATCGGCAAAATCGAGGTTAATGAGGGCAGGCACGGTAATTAGTTCAGAAATGCCCTGAATACCCTGACGCAACACATCATCTGCCAACGAAAAGGCTTGTTGCAAACTGGCGCGTTTATCGGCAATTTGGAGCAAACGGTCATTGGGGATGACGATGAGCGTATCCACCTGACTCTTGAGATTTTCGATACCCGCTTCTGCATATTGCATACGGCGTGTGCCTTCAAAGGTGAATGGTTTTGTGACCACGCCGATGGTCAATGCGCCCAATTCTTTGGCGATTTGTGCCACCACAGGTGCGGCACCCGTACCCGTTCCACCGCCCATACCGCCCGCGATGAACACCATATCTGCGCCACGCAAAATTTCGTATAATTCATCGACACTCTCTTCTGCCGCTTTTTTACCAATTTCTGGGTTGCCACCTGCACCCAAGCCGCGTGTTAATTTTTCGCCGATGCGAACACGAGTCTTGGCTTTAGAGAGCATCAAGGCTTGATTATCGGTATTGATAGAAATAAATTCCACCCCACCTAAGCCTTCGTTGACCATGCGGTTGACAGCGTTCCCGCCACCACCACCCACGCCAACCACTTTAATTTGGGCAAACCCTTCCCCTACAGAAAAATCTTCAAAATTACTCATGGAACTTCCCTCTGCCTATGCAACTAAGACAACTTCATATTTACTATTTTACGCATAACAAGTTTGTTAGCAAACTGTTTGTGAAATTTAGGTCGTATTTCCAACTAAATTCAAACCATTTTCTATCCTCGAAATGTCAGGCGCGGAAATCCCTGCCTTTAGGCATGGGGATGCTTACGGCGTATCGTCTGGCAACAACCGACTAAATAAACCACCCAATAAGCGACGCAATTTGAAACCAGGGGCATCTCCCACATTGGGCGCAGTTTCAACCATTGTATCCATCTCTAAGCCCAAACGCAACAGCCCGACACTGGTACTATAGGATGGGTTACGGAGCGCATCCGCCATCCCGGTCAGGCGCTCTGGCTTGGCAATTCGCACAGGCATCCCCAAAACACGGATCGCCACCTCTTTAATGCCCTCTAATTGGGCGCATCCGCCCGTCAATACTGCCCCTGCACGGAGCAATCCATCATAGCCACTGCGCTTGATTTCTTTATGCACCAGCTCAAACATCTCTTCTACCCGCGCTTCGATGATACTAGAGAGTTCTGTCCGCTTAATTTCGACAGGCATCCCATCACCAAATGGCTCGACTAGCAGTGTCTCTAGCGGGTCTACTTGCTTGGGGATGGCATGACCATATTGCACCTTCACGGCTTCTGCCGTCTCGAATGGGATATGGGTGAAATAGGTGATGTCGTTGGTGATGTGGTCGCCACCAACGGTTAAAACGGCGGTATGCCACACCGTTCCCTCAATAAAAATAGCGAGGTCGGTTGTGCCACCCCCAATATCAATCACCACCACCCCCATTTCGCGTTCTTGGGGATTGAGAATGGCATCGCCCGCCGCCAATGGATTGAGGATAAAACGGTCTACATACACTTGTGCCGCCTCTACTGCCTGCTCCAAATTGGCGACACTGGTAGACGATGCGGTGATGATATGCGCCTCTAGTTCAAGCCGAAAGCCGTGCATCCCAATGGGGCTACGGACTCGTTCTTGACCGTCTAACGAATAGCTACGCGGAATCACATGCAACACCTCGCGGTTATGCGGGATGGCGATGGCGCGTGCCGCCGCGAGTGCTTTATCCAAATCATCGGCATTGACCCCACGTTGAGTGGGGATTCCCACCACACCACGACTGTTAATAGACGCGATATGGCTACCTGCCAAACTGACAAATGCCCGCTTCACCTGATACCCACTGCTCCGTTCTGCTTTGTGGACAGAAGCAGAAATCGCCTGTGATAACGCCATAAGGTCGCTCACCACACCTTTTTTCATGCCCCTGCTTGGCTCAATGCCCACCCCAACGACAAAAATATCATTGTCACGGACTTCGCCAATAATGGTACAAATTTTATGCGTGCCTACATCCAAACCAATAACGAGTTCACTCATCGCAAAATTCCAGATTATCACAATAATAAACTGCACGGGTATCTGCCACATTAATTTCGACAGGTGTAATGCCCCGTCCCAACAAATTATCCCGCAATGCCTCATAAATCAGCAATTTATTGGGCATATCTGTGCCAGTTCCAAGCCATACATTCCATGATGATTCTCTAAATCCCAACCCTTTTGATATGTTATATTGCAAAATCTCGATGCCCCCTAGCAATTGACGCAATTGCAATGCCCCACTGACCACCGCCAACGGAATCGGGTTTTCTGGCAGGGGTGGTTCATTGAGCGACTGGTCGGCAATCACATGAATCAGATTGGTAAATACCTCTTCATCACGCGGTTGACGCAAGATATTACCCTGCAAGTCAAGCAACACACGAATATCATATTGCGTCCAGACCATCGCAGGCTTGCGCTCCTCAATGACGATTTTGACCATTTCGGGGGGCCATCCAGTGGTCACACGGACATCGGCAATGAGGCGAGAACTGCTGATGATAGAGTCGCGCACGGTGTTGGGGTCTACTAAGAAGATGGATGACCCTGCAATATCGGCATACCTAAAAATTTCGGATGGGTCTATATAGGTCGCACCAACCACATTCACCGTCCGCACCTTAAAAAAATCAGTTTGGAACATGACGACCAGCAAAACAATCATGCACAAAACAATAAACCCACTCACCACGCGCCAACTCACCCCCACTTTGCGCTGAACGCTATGGTCTTTGGTAGCGCGTTCTGAGATACTCGCACGGGGCAAAGCATCGCCACGCCATACCGCAGGCGCACGTTCAGTTTTGCGTTTTTGTTGCCGAGACCGTACAGATGCCATTCATTGTCCTTAGAAATCAAAAGAGAGATGGCGCACGCCACCTCATCCTATTATATATCATCTGATAAAAACACACAGGTTTAACCTGATGATTGTTTGGTAAATTATTCCAGTGGGGATAATTGCGCTAATTGGTCTAGCCACGCATTAAAAAGTGGGCATTCTTGGCGCATGATGGGCAAGCCAAT
>DAOTUO010000020.1:0-60566 GCA_034436595.1 Anaerolineae bacterium
GCAGGATTGCAGGGCATCAATGGTTTTTTGTTTTTATCGAGTACAAATACACGTTGCATAAAATGAAAGCTACCTTTCGGTTCTCGCCTTACGGCGGTTATGGTCACCGCGTCAAAGTTATTGGGTGGTTTTGTATGTGAACGGTACGGACGTGATTAATCGCGTCCCTACACCCATTTCGACTTGTTTAATGATGTACCGCAGGGTTCGGGGCTGGTGAAGCACCCCGAAGTGCCTATATATTCACCCATAACGGAGCCATTGCTGGCTGAGATTGGTAAGCATAGGGGCTATCTAAAGCCCCTGCCTTTAGGCATGGGGATGCTTACTCAGTCACCTCTGCCCATGTGGGCTTGCGTTTTTGGATGAATGCCATCATGCCTTCTTGACCAGATTCGCTGGCACGGAGTTCATCTAATAAATTGGCACGATAGGCGATGGTCTCTGATACAGGCTTGGTTGTGACCTCAAATATTAATGCCTTGCAGGTGGCGATTGCCTCTGGGCTACATTCCCGAATATCGGATAGCAGACTTTGGACACGGCTATCGAGTTCATCGGGTGCAACAGCCATATTGACCACGCCATAGGTGAGCGCATCTTGCCCACTAAAACGTGCGCCTGTGAGCATCAGACGGCGGGCATTATTCATGCCAATGCGGTTGATGACATACGGCGAAATGAGCGCGGGGATAATTCCCAGACGCACTTCTGGCAATCCAAAAGAGGCGGTGGTGCTGGCGATGGCAATATCTGCCACACATACCAACCCAAAGCCACCACCCAATGCCGCCCCTTCGACTTTGGCGATGACCACCTGTGGCGCACGATTAACCGCATGAAGCATCTCATCGAATTTTTCCATCCGACTTGCCCCTGTGCCACGATTCATAATTTCGGCTTGCATCTCTTTCAAATCGCCACCCGCACAGAAGGTATTTCCCGCGCCACATAAAATCACCGCACGGATAGAACGGTCATCGTGCAGAGTGGTGAAGGCATCTATTAATTCCGTGACCATTTGTTGGCTCATGGCATTTTTTACCTCTGGACGGTTGAGGATGACATGCACAAATGGCTTGTGTAATTCAATTTTTAGGGTTTCATAGGTCTTATCAGCAATCATCAAATAGCTCTTTTCTAAATAAAAGTTATTCCCAATCCATATATAATAATGCCCCTGCGAGGGATTTTCCGAGTGTATCCATCCGCAGGGAACGTGTGCCACCACCGTCTAGCGCCTCGTATAGCACAAAATTGAGCGCCTCGATGTTGTCTAGTTCATAACGCACAACATCGCCTTTGACCAATTCACCAAAATGCGCCTTAACACGCTCGGCGGTCAGTTTGGCTTTGATTTCGGCATAGGCTTCTGGTGAACGGGCGATAACACTAATGTTGGAGATATTCCCCTTATCGCCTGCACGTCCAAATGCCAAATCATATAATTTTTTGCCCATGCTGTTTTTCCTTGTTAGGGTTACATCAACCGATATAAGTGGTCATTCACATAGAGTATTAAAACGGGTGTATTCGGTTTGGGTAGGGTGTCATGCTCCAAATCGCGCCGATTATTTACCGCTTGGGCATGTATCACCGCGCCGTTGGGGACTGCAAAGCTATATTCGACATGCACATCATAATGCCTAAATATTTTTGTGGGGTAGATGTTGGTCATCACCCCTTTGAGCAATGTCCCCGAATAGCGCAAACGTTGAGTCACCCGTTGGGGGATGATGAGCCAAAAGATAAGCATCCACAATGTCATGAGTCCCAACGCCAAAAACCAGATAAAATCGCTGTTGAGCGCATATACATCATCCGAGTAGCGCCCACTCAATTCGGCACGTTGGGCTTGTCCTTCCAAATAACGTACGGTCACCACACTGCCGATGGTCAATTCCTCATAAAATCCTGCACTCGTGAGCCGATTCACCACTTGACTATCACCACGATGGTCAGTATAGGTATAAAAGAGGCGATATTGAGGTGAAAATTCATCTCCGTCTATGATTTTATCGGTGATAACCGCATTGACATCATAGGCGGTGGGTGCGGATAAGGTGTTGATGATGGTGATACCTGCCACCAGTATTATCAACACCACCATCCACCGTCGCCATCCCACCAAAATCGGCTCATGGAGCGATGCCGATTCATCTTGGATAAAATCGGCATGATGTTTTCCAATGAGGAAAAATGTTTCGCCTTGTGCGGTGATGTGCGTCATCTGGTTATTCCACTGTTAGATAATCAATATGTGGTGTGACATGCTCACGCCCTATTAGCGTAGACCACAATCCCAAAATAGCGCGCGGGCTGGCGCTCACTGTAGACCCAGAAATGCCCATGCCCGCGGGTCCACTGAGTCCGTTGGTCATCATCAGGCGCACGGCATTTTTGAGCGTGTCCTCGTCTTTGGCGGTGAACATCACCCGAATGGCAATTTCTGGTGGGTCTTGTGGCAATTCTGATATGCTCCCATACAGGCTATTCATGCCCACATAACTATAGTCTATGCGGTCTATAGCTAAGTCTTGCCATGTGGCTTCTATCATCTGTTTCATGATGTCGGCTTTTTTCCATGCTTGCGGATACCCCACTGTGAAGATGAGTTCCCGCATGTAGCCCTCCAAGCGCCCCATGACCAATTTGAGTTTTTCTGGGCGTGGCTTGCCTGTGACACCACTCACTTTGACTTTATTTTCACCAACTTGCTCCAATTTGAGCGTAGTAAGATTTGCCACCACATCGGGCGTGAGGTAATTGGCGGGGTCGTGAATCTCGTATATCAATTGCTCTTTGACGGTATCGGTTGTGACCATGCCCGCCGTATTGGGTGTTTTGGTGACGATAAAAGACCCATCTGCTTCCACATGGGCAATAGGGTAGCCCAAACGGTGCAAATCGCTGGCGGGGATACTGTCTATCACTGCGAGGCTATTGCCACCCACCACTTGCCCCGTACACTCTAATAAATGTCCACACACAATGCCACTGGCGAGTTTATCCCAATCTGTCCAATCCCACCCATAATGCGCGATGAGTGGGGCAAGATACAAGCAGGGGTCTGCGACACGTCCCGTAATGATAATGTCTGCACCTGCTTTGAGCGCCTCGACAATCGGTTGTGCGCCGATATACACATTGGCATTGACCAACATCCCGCCATGCTCAAAATCCAGATTTTCGCTACTATCCAAATTGGTCAATGGCTCACCTTTGGCGGGTAAATCGAATATCACAGGCATGAGGTCATCGCCCGTGACGGCGGCAATTTTTAGCCCATGCAGATCTAATTTTTGCGCCGTTTGATAGACCATTTTTGACGCACTAATGGGGTTTAATCCCCCACCATTGGTGATGAGGGGAATTTTACGGGCAAACGCCTCTGGCAGGATGCTAGAAGCGATGACGCGAATATCGAATGTATAACCCTTATCTGGATTGCCCAGACGGTCTTTTTGCAAAATGGCGAGTGTGAGTTCTGCGAGTGCCTCAAAGCACACCACATCCACATGCCCGCCTGTAATCATGGGCAGGGCGCGGGTGACATCATCACCATAATAACCTTGTGCAGAGCCGATACGATAGGTCATCTTATTTTTTCTGCTACCTTTCTTATATACAAAAGTGTACAAAAATGTACGAAGCTATACATAATTCCGTTCCTGCTTCATCCAGTCGTGCCTCCGTGTTGCCACATCGGTCTTACCGTCTGTCCACAGGCGTTTTACGTCCGTTGAAGCCATCGCCGTGACGGTGAAAGTCGTGTTATGGACTGCTCTCACTCAGTCGGATTGCTTCATGTAAGATGTTAATACTCGCATTCAGGTCGCGGTCACATACCATCCCACAATTCAGACAAGTATAAACCCTATCACTCAGGGTTAAATCGTCTTTGATGTGATGACATTGAGAACAGCGTTTACTGGACGGGAAGAACATCCCCACCGACACCACTTTCGCGCCTGTCACTTCTGCCTTACTCGTCAATAATTTACTCAGTTTGCCAAATGACGCATCGGCTAATGCTTGTGCCAGTTTGTGGTTTTTCATCATGCCAGGCACATTCAGGCTTTCAATGCCAATCAGTGCAAATTCTTCTGCCAAATAAGTCGTTAATTTGTGCAGAAAATCATCTCGGCTACAAGTAACATGGTAATGCTGAATTGCCAATTTCATCCGCGCTTTCTCGCGGTTCTTGCTCCCTTTTTGTTTGCGCGAGAGCGATTTTTGTAAGCCCTTTAGCCGTTTTAGTTTTTTCTGGAGATGTCTTTGGTTTTCAAACACCGTTCCATTGCTCAAGGTCGCTAACCGATTGATTCCCAAATCTATCCCAACTGCGCCATCTGTGGGTTGTTCTCGTGGTTCGGATGAGGTCTCAACTGTGATGCTCACAAACCACCATTTGCCGCTTTGGGTTATGCGTGCTGATAAGATTTTGCCCTTCAATCGCAATGCTTCTGCCATGTTCACATCGCCGATGTGGGGCAATTTGATGGTATGACCATTCACCCTAAATTTGTCATTAGCAACATAAAACCCTGCTTTACTGCGTTTTTTGGCTTTGAATTTGGGAAATCCGACTTTGCGACCCTTCTTTATGCCTTCAAAGAAGTTTTTGAAGGCAGACGCTAAATCCATGAATGCCCCTTCAACCGCGCATTTGGTGACCTCATAACTCCACGGGAATTCTTTCTCACGAATCGCGTTGAAGCGTTTCTTCAAATCTAAAACGGTGACTTTCTCACCCGCCTGATAGCGTTTAATCATCTCTGCTAGACCCCAATTGAACACAAAACGGCGTGTGCCAGAAGCACACACACAATACTGTGCCTGTTCAGGTGTTGGGTTGAGACGGATGCGATGAGCGCGTATCACTTTATTCCTAAATTCAAACTCATTATCTGATCATTGTACTGTACAGGTGGCGTGTCGGCAAATTCTTGCCCAAACGGTTGATGGTATTTGTACACAAGTGTATAGATTTGTATATAAAATCAATACCTAGATACTATCTCCTCATAAGGGAAAATAGTCGGTAGGGCATGTTCGAGCATATTGCCCCACATGCGGTTGGTGTGTCCGCCATTAAATTCCCGATAGGTGATATCCCAGCCCTTATCTGTGAGCAATTGCGCGGTATTTCGGTTGGCTTGGATTAGCCATTCGGTTACACCGCAATCCATCCAAATTTTAAGTGGTGGCGGGGCGGGGAATGTGTCTATGAGTTGCCGATAGAGTAATTTTTCTGGGGAAATAAATTCTCTAAATGCACCCGATTGGCTGATGATATGCCCAAAGATGTGTGGATAACGCATCCCTGTATAGAGTGCCATGAGTCCGCCCATTGATGCGCCCATAATGCCATACGCGCCCGCGTGTTTTTCGACATCAATCAGATGGAGGTGTTGCTTGGCGAGTGGGAGCAAAATCCCCATGACCAATTCGAGGGTGGCTTCACCACAATTATATTCGATGAAGCGGGCTTTTTTGCCACTGTCTATCAATGCCAATGCGACAGGTTTCATTTTCTTTTTGGCGATGAGATTATCTACAATCTCAAATACTTTGACCAAATTTTTGAATTGCGCCCCGTCATAGCAGACTACCAAAGGTACAGGCTCATCAGTAGCAGGCTGATAGAGCCACACATCACGGGTGTTATCTACAAAAAAACCTGCGAGTCCCTCTAACACATGATGGGTGACTGTCCCGCGTGGGATATCTTTTTTCACAGTGGTGAGTTTGGTCAAGTTGGCTTTGGGCATAAAGAGCATGTTGTTAAATTTGCCCGTCCCGTTGGGATATTTGCGCTTTTTATTCAATGGGTCATAGCGCCGTGTTTTATTGTCTTTGAGGTCGTCCATATAGACATATTCCATGATGGCATCTGCCTCAAAGGTTAGGGTAATTCCCCAGATATTGGGTGCGAGTTGTTCTAATTCGGCAGGTTTTTCGCCCCAATTGCCCCAATTATTAAAATCACCGAGCAAATACGGTGCTTTTTCGCCTTCCCAGATGAAAGTGGCTTGATGCCCCTCTATCATAGGTGTGCCTTTGGTTTTGGCGTGTTCTAGTAATTCTTGTGGAGACATTTTGTTATCCTCTGACACGCCGATTAGCGCGGGTTCATATTTTCCATTTTGGCGATAATGCCCATCATCACTTCATCTGCCCCGCCACCGATAGAGGTCAGGCGAGCATCGCGGAAATACCGTGAGATGGGTGTTTCTTCCATATAACCCATGCCACCATAAAATTGCAGGCAGGTATCTGCGACTTCACGCATGAGCCGACCCGCTTTGAGTTTGCACATCGAGGCGATTTTGGTCACTTGCATATTATCTGCGCCAGAATCTACCAAACTCGCACAATAATAATTGAGTTGGCGTGCGGCTTCGACTTCGGTGAGCAATTCGCTCAGTTTGAATTGTATCCACTGGTTAGCGATGAGTGGCTTGCCAAAAGTACGGCGTTCTTGGGTGTATTGAATCGTTTTGCGGATGGCTTGTTCTGCACCAGCCACCCCGCCCAATGCCCCAACCAGACGCTCCACTTGAAATTGTTCCATCTGATAATAAAATCCCATGCCTTCATCACCAATGCGATTCGCCACAGGTACGCGCACATCCTCAAAGGTCAATAGGGCGGTGTCACTGCTGTGATTACCGAGTTTTTTTAATTTTTTGCTGATGGTGAAGCCTGCGAGGTTGGTGGGGACGACAATCAACGACATTCCCTGATAGCCATCGCCAGCCGATGACCGTGCCAACAAGCATAGCCAATCGGCTTGTGTGCCGTTGGTAATATATAGTTTGCTCCCGTTGATAATATAGTCATCGCCATCGCGTTCTGCGCGAGTGCGGATAGACGCGACATCCGACCCTGCATCGGGTTCTGTGACGGCGATGGCACACACCATATCACCTTTAATGGCAGGCATGAGGTATTTTTTCTTGAGTTCATCAGAGCCGTGTTTGGCGAGGGCGGGAGTCGCCATATCGGTTTGGACAAATGTTGCCATCGGGATACCCGCCGCCCCACAGCGTGCGAGTTCCTCTGCCAATACCACTGTATACCAAATATCCGCACCTGCCCCGCCATATTCCTCTGGATAATTTAGCCCCAAAAAGCCTAAATTACCCATTTTTTTGAATAGCTCATGCAGTGGCGCGATTTCTGCTTCTTCCCATGCTTCAATATGGGGGACGATTTCTTTTTCGACAAAATTCCGCACCGATTTGCGAAACATCTCATGTTCATTGGTGAAGGGGTTATAAAAATTTATTTTGGTATCTGTCGCTAAGACCATTTTTTTCGGGACTCCTAAATATAGTTATCAATCATTTGATTAATTGAGGGTATCAAAAAAGATACACCTGTTATTTTTAGCATGTTATTCTATTTTACCGCTTAATGGCGCGAATCCCCAACATTAACGGTATCACGGGCTTGCCTTCTGGCGGATAGTTACGCCGACCTTCTTCTTGGCGCATATCCACAAATGGCATCCATCCGTTGCAATAGGGGAATTCTTGCAGATGGGTGAGGGTTAGCCCTGCATCCAACAATGCTGTGACAATATCTGCCACACCCCACGGAAATTCATAGGCTGGGTCTGGGTTTTGGAATGTGCCACGTTCAATATTTTCTTCGCGGGTACTGCCTGCCTCACCGACATAATCGCCCACGCCCCATTGTTCTTCAATGGGTTTTCCGCCCATATAATCGGCGCTGAGTTGCCACTCACCACTATCATCATTGGGGCTGAGGTGCATGAGCATAAACGGGTGAAATTCCATCAAGACAAATTGCCCACCTGCTTTAAGCGATTTAGCAATGCCTTTGCCCCAGATGCGAATATCCGATAGCCAATTAATCGCCCCATAAGAGGTAAAAACCACATCATATTGGATGGTATTTTCTTCAAACCATGAGAATATATCACTGCGGATGAAGGTCGCGGGAATATTCGCCTCTGCCGATAGGCGTTGGGAAAATGCAATTGCCGTGTCGCTAATATCCACCCCTGTAACGATTGCACCGAGATGTTTGGCGATACTCACACTGTCTTGACCATCGTTACATTGCAGATGGACAAGATTTTTGCCCACTATATCGCCCAAAAGGGCAATTTCTTCTGGATATAAACCATTTTTCCCTGCCTGATACTTCTCGATAATATCTGGGCGGTGGGTGTGATGTTGGGTGGTTGCTCTATTCCATGAGTGCCGATTTGCCTCGTGCATGTTGTTGGTCATATAGTTAATCTCACATCCTAAAATTGCCATAACGGGGTGCGCCTTCGCTCACCCAATCACGGTTATAACTCATCGAAAGCCCAACTGTGAGCGCCATGCGGGTATCACGCGGGTCTATTAACCCATCATCCCACAGGCGGGATGTGCCGAAATAGGGGTCAGATTCTTCTTCAAATTTTTGCTTGACCATCATTTTCATAAATTCGATTTGTTGCGGGTCTGCGACTTCGCCTCTACCTTTGGCGGATGATTCTTGCACAATCCCCAACACCCCTGCGGCTTGTTCTGCACCCATAACGGCGGTACGGCTAGTCACCCATGCAAATAATAAACGTGGGTCATAAGGACGACCACACATCGCATAATAGCCAGCGCCATACGCCCCGCCAACCAACACAGTAAATTGGGGTACGGTGCTATTGGCAACGGCATTAATCATAGAACTGCCATGTTTGATGATGCCACCTTCCTCATATTTCTGACCGACCATGAAGCCTGTGATATTTTGGAAATACACCAATGGGGTACGGCTATGGTTGCAGAGTTGAATGAATTGCGTGGCTTTTTGGGCGCTTTCTGAGAATAGAATGCCGTTATTCGCCAAAATACCGATAGGGTAGCCGTTGATATGGGCGTGTCCACAGACCAATGTACTGCCATAATCAAACTTAAACTCGAAGAAGCGTGAGCCGTCTACGATGCGAGCGATGACCTCACGCATGTCTAAGGGTTTGCGGATGGTGTCTATGGGGACAATGCCGAGCAGTTCATCGGGGTCATAGGCAGGGGGTTCTGGCTGACGTAAATCGGCGGGGTGATATTTTTGCCAGTTTAACCGTCCGACAATTTCGCGCCCAATCCGCACAGCATCGGCATCGTCTTCTGCGACATAATCTACCAAACCCGATACACGGGCGTGCATGTCTGTCCCGCCGAGCGCCTCTTCTTCGACTTCTTCGCCAGTTGCCATTTTGACAAGAGGCGGTCCGCCTAAAAATGCCATTGCTTTGCCACGTACAAATATGGTGAAATCGGATAAACCTGGTACATACGCCCCGCCAGCCGTGCTATTGCCAAAGACCAGCGAAATTTGGGGGATGCCTACGCCACTCATCCGCGCCTGATTGCAAAAACCCTTGCCACCAGGGACGAAGATGTCTGCCTGATGAGGCAGATTTGCCCCGCCAGATTCCACCAAATAGAGGGTTGGTAGGCGATTGGTGGTGGCAATTTCTTGGGCGCGGAGCGATTTTTCTAGCGACATGGGATAGGTCGTCCCACCCTTCACAGTCGCTTCATTGGCAGAAATCATACAGTCTACGCCATTGACTGTGCCGATGCCAGCGATAACACCCGCGCCCGGACTTTCATCATTATACATGCCATAGGCGGCAAGGGTACTCAGTTCCAAAAAGGGGGTGTTGGGGTCTAGGAGCAATTCGACACGCTCACGGGGGAGCAATTTGCCACGTTCAATATGGCGTTGACGGGCGCGTTCACTACCGCCTTGCCGTACTTTTGCTTGACGCTCTGATAGTGTTTCTAAAAGTTGGCAGTTGTGGTTATAGTTTGCTTGATAATCGGCATCATTGGTGTTGATTTTTGAGTTTATTTTGGTCATAAAATATACTTTTCCTCAAAATATAGATAAATAGTCTATAGTGTCTCCCCAATTTTTAGGGGATTATACCGCTTTTTTCGCTTGACGACACATTAGGATAGGACTATACTCATCATATCATTATAACAAAGCGACATCAAAATTCGATGATGCACATTAGTCAGTTACAATTTAACCTCAACACTTCTATACGGTGTTTTTGCCTCTCTGTGCTATGTCATGCCCCCCCTCACTAAATCACATTTTTACGATGATTGATTTTAACTCAATTTAACTGCCTATCTATCAAATAATCTTGGAGACTTATCATGGTAACTATGCGCCGTCTGCTGATTGGTGCGCCTTTGGCGACTGACCAAGCTGTACATCAGCGATTATCAAAATTCAAAGCGTTAGCTGTATTCAGTTCAGATGCACTATCTAGTAGTTCCTATGCCACCGAAGCCATTTTATTGGTACTGATAGGCGTTGGAGCGGGTGCATTGGGTGTTTCGTGGCCCATCGCGTTGGGTATCGCCACCTTGCTTATTATTGTGGCATCCTCTTATTATCAGACCATTCATGCCTATCCAAGCGGTGGCGGGGCGTATATTGTCGCCAAAGAAAATCTTGGGGTATTCCCTGGTCTGGTGGCGGCGGCATCATTACTCATTGATTATATTCTCACCGTTGCGGTGAGTGTGTCGGCGGGTGTGGCGGCGCTCACATCAGCATTTCCTGCATTTTCAGAATACCGCGTGCCAATTGCGTTGGTGATTATCGTTTTTATCACCCTGATGAATTTGCGCGGGGTAAAAGAGAGTGGCACATTTTTTGCTATTCCTACGTATGCCTTTGTGCTTGGGATTTTTGGGATGATTTCATTTGGGATTATTCGTATCCTCACCGGCACTGTGCCATCCCCAGAGGAAGGTCAGATTATGCTAGAAAATGTGCAAGCGACCACCAGTGGCTTGACACTTTTTATCATCCTACGGGCATTTGCGGCGGGATGTACGGCGCTAACGGGCATTGAAGCCATCTCTAATGGTATTCCTGCTTTTCAAAAGCCAGAAAGCAAAAATGCAGGGCAAACACTGATTATCATGGTTGGTCTATTAACCACCATGTTTGTTGGCATCACCTTCTTGGCAAACCATTATCCCATTCATGTTGAAGCGCACATGGAGACAACTGTGCTGTCGCAAATTGCGGGTGAGGTGTTTGGTGCTGGTAGTATCTTGTTTTACTACATCCAAATCGCCACACTGCTGATTTTGTCGCTGGCGGCAAATACGGCGTTTGCCGATTTTCCACGCCTTGCATCGCTTATCTCTTCTGACCGCTATTTGCCCCGCCAATTGAAAAACTTTGGTGATAGATTGGTCTATAGCAACGGTATCATTGCCTTATCGGGCATTGCTGGTCTTTTGGTCATTATCTTTGATGCGCGTGAACATAATTTGTTACCACTCTATGCGGTTGGGGTGTTCATTAGTTTTACCCTGTCGCAATCGGGCATGGTTATTCATTGGCTGAGAGAACGCCATAAACCAGAATTTAAGTCTACTGGCGGGTGGTTTTTCCGTTTGGGACTCAATGCGTTTGGGGCAGTGTGTACGTTTATCGTAGGATTGGTTTTGCTCGTCACCAAATTTTCTGAAGGGGCGTGGTTAGTGATGGTAGCGATACCCATCCTGATTTCGATGTTCCTTGCCATCCATAACCATTATAACGAAGTGGCAAAATCACTCACATTAGATGGTATCAAGCGTGGACGTTTTGTTCCACCAACCGATATGCGGAATCATATCCCGATGGCGGTGTTGATGAACAGCCTCAATCGGTGTTCATTACAGGCATTAGAATATGCCCTGAGTGTGTCCGATACAGTGCGGGTGTGTGTGGTGAGTGTAGATCCAGAAGATGTTGAACGGTTGAAGGCAAAATTTAGAGAACTACACCTCGACCCCGATATGATTGATGTGGTGGAATCGCCGTATCGTGAAGTGGGCAAGCCACTGATTGATTATCTGCATGATATTGACAAGAAAAGTGTGGTGAAAATCCCAACTATGGTGGTATTGCCCGAATTTGTGGTGAGCAAGTGGTGGCAACGCTATTTGCACAATGGGACAAGCGTCACCATCCGCGAAGCACTCTATCATGACCAAATTGCGCGTGGCAAGGGCAGACCTGTGATTAATGTGCCATATAGGATTGGCGATACCCTCTATCAACCTGATATGGTGGTTATGCCTCCACCGCCATCTTTTGACTCGGCTGAGTTGGATGCGATTATTGATGCACATCCGCCTGTCGAATCGGAATCGGTAACAAATTCATCTGAATCACCATCAGATGACCCCCAAACCGAGTAAATTATCATCAAACAGGGCGTTTCGGCGCTCTGTTTTGTGTTGGGGTGTTGCGAGAAAACCCGTCTCAGGGCTATAATGCAATAGAGTCTGGCAAGCATAAGGGAAGGATTTGTTATGGATTTCAAAGATTTTGCGGCAAAGATGAAAGAAAAGAAGGGGCAATCAGCCGATATACCTGCCGAAATGCCTTATGACTTTGCAGAAGCCTACCGCCTTCGTGCCAAAATGATGGGTGTGTTATTGTGTGATGCTCGCACCAGCGCCGCCCGTACGGTGGAAGATTGTGCGCGGTTATTACACGTCTCCGTTGAGCAAATTCAAGGTTGGGAATTTGGTGATGATTCACCAAGCCTCCCCCAATTAGAACTCCTCGCGTATTATTTGGATGTGCCTGTAAGTCATTTTTGGGGTATTCAAACTGCCACCATCACCCGTGCGGGTGGCGAAGCCATTCAGCCAGAATATATTTCGCTTCGCAATCGGATGATTGGCGCGTTATTGCACCAAGCCCGTGATGAAATGAAACTAGATTTGGCGCAAGTGAGCGAACAAGCGGGTATAGCGCCCAACATATTAGAGTCATACGAATTGGGTGATGTCCCCCCTCCGATGCCCGTATTATTGACACTTGCCGATATATATCGCAAATCTGTTCCCTATTTCTTGGAGACAAGTGGGCAAATTGGTGAATTGTTGATGATGCGTGAGGCATGGAAACATTTTATGTCATTGCCAGAGGATGTGCGGGCTTTTGCCGCCAATCCATTGAATGTTGGTTTTATTCATATTGCTGTTTTGCTCAGTCAGATGCCCGCAGACCGTTTGCGTCAGGTGGGTGCGAGTATTCTTGATATAACCATGTGATTGAAAAGGATGATGTGATGAGTGAAGATGTGAATGTGCTTCAGGAACGCGGTATCAAATTATATCAACAGCGTGATTATGAGGCGGCAGTCAAAATTTTTCAGCAGGCGCAAGAAGCCTATGATAGCGTCAAGCAACCCGATATGGTTGCCGAAATGAAAACCAATATCGGGTTGGCATATCGTGGTTTGGGTCATCACCAATTGGCATTGGATATTATGCAATCGGCTTTGCATACCTTTCAGGAACACCAAGATTCACGCCGTGCCGCCGCCGTTTTGGGCAATATGGGCGGTGTGTATTTGGAAATGGGTGATAAGGAACAAGCCTATGTCTGTTATCGCCAAGCCGCCGATTCCTTTTTAGAAATTGGTGAGAACAAAATGTATGGTGAGACACTCCTCGCCATTGCCCGTATGCAATTCAAAGATGGCAAAATTTGGGTGAGTGCATCCACGTATGAAATTGGACTGGATAATATCGAAAAATTATCAGCAGGGCAAAAAGTCTTAAAACGGCTCATCGGTGTTAAAAATCGGCTTTCTGGCACAGGCACAAGCTAACCCATTTGGTTTATTCGATGAAAAAAAACTTTTTCCGCCATCATGACATCATGGTGGCGTTGTTTTGTCTACTCGCAAGCCTCTATATGCTGGTTTATAGCGGACGACATAGCTTTAATGATGAATTGCAAATGTACGATACCACAGGCAGTTTGGTCGAATATGGTGACACCAAATATGACCTTGCCATGTGGTATGTATGGGTGAATTATGGGCAGATGGGGCAAAATGTGGATGAGACCTATCCTCTCATTTCATCGCCCATAGAACCCGTCTTGAGCGCACTCGCAACACCCCTCTATTGGTTGGCGGGGCAGATGAACATTGGATTGCTCCATACAACCTTTTTATTCAATATCATCATAGGGGCGCTGGTGTGCGTGATATTTTTTGTCTATGCGCTGGTGCTTGGTTATCGGGAAAAAGTCGCATTATGGGGTGCATTGGCGCTTGGTACCTGCACCGTCCTTTTGCCCTATACCAAGACATTTCTGCGTGAGCCACTCGCACTCCTTCTCGTTTTATGCGCCTCATTGATGATAGAATTATCGTATCGGCAAAAAAATACTCTGACACGTATTTTATATGGAGCGGGGGGAGTAGTCTTTTTTGGGGTGGCGTTTTATACCAAAGAATCTAGTATCATGCTTTTGCCCATGCTGGCATTTTTTGTCATGCCCAAAATTCATAGCCATAAAAAATGGCTTTTGCGTGTGGGGGATATGCTGTTCATCATCAGCATTGTGGTGATTGGATTGCTGATTTATACCCCTCTGGTAAGCGCCATCATCCCCAATTCTATCCTCGTTGGTAGTTATATCATTGTCCCAGAATATATCCCCATAGCCTTTCATAATTATCTGTTGAGCCTCAACGGAAGTTTATGGGGGACATCGCCCATTTTGCTTTTAGCACTTATCGGCGCGTGGTGGATGATTCGTAAAGGGGAACGCCGTCTGTTATGGGGTGTTTGGATAGGTATAATGAGTATGGCCGGTGGTCATGCCTTCACAACGGGCGTGAATTGGTTTGGTGGGGCGACCTTGCCACCCCGCTTTATTATCCCACTCATCCCGTTCATCATGCTCTTGGTGTTGCCTGTGATTGACCGCCTGCTCAATAAACCACCCCGTTGGATAATGGTATTCACAGGGGTGTTGGTGGTCATTAGCCTATACTCGCAGTTGATTCATGTAGCATTTGATTGGCGGTTATACCCCGATTTATTACCCCCAGAAGCAAATCGGTTGACCACATGGCTACCGAGCTTGAATCTGCTCCAATATGCGCGTCCTGTGTTGATGGCGAATTTATTTGGCAGTGAACCACTCGATTTTGTGTGGATACGGACAAATACCCTGTGGATACCACTAGGGGCGGTTGTGGTGATGATATTATCTGGCATTACCATTTGGCGCAGAAAAATGTCGTGGTTGAGCATGATGATTGTCCTCATTATACCGCTCATCACACTATTTTTTGGGGGAATGGTTTCTATTCAAAATGACCCCGCGCATTTTGGGGATAAAAAGGCTTTATATGCCGTGTCGGATATTTTGCATGAGCAAGAGGTCGCTGGTGATATTTTGCTCCTTAGTGACCCCGTATATGTGCCATTTTTCTTGAATACGCGCCGATTTGACCAAACCCGTGTCGTATCGGTGCAATCTTCATTGGGGGAACGGGCGAGCTATGAGCAAACCCCTCTGGTCGTCTCTAATGATGTGCGTGACCTGCTTGCGCCCAATGCCACCGATTTGATAGATGCGCTCATGGTGAACCGTCCGCGCTTATGGGTATTGATGGAGACCAGCCCGTTTTTGGGATGGGCAATTCGCCCCGTAGAACGGTATTTGAGCCAATATTACTATTTTATCCGCGAAATTCCGACAGGGACGGATGATGCCACAGTACGCTTGCTGGAATATGCGACCACACACGCCCCAGACCCACAAAATCCGCCACAATTTGTCACAGATTTTGTCTTTGATGGTCAATTGCGCTTAAATGGCTTTACATTGCCGAGTAGTGAAAATTATTCATCAGGTGCAATTTTGCCCATATCGTTAATATGGTCGCAGAATAATTTCATTCAACATGACTATCGGGTGGCGCTATTTTTGGCAGATGAAACCGGATTTATCCGCGCACAAGGGGCAGATAGCGCCCCAATGGGTGGATTTATGCCCACCAACACATTCGATTTTGGCGCTTCTGTACAAGATAATCGCGCTTTGCGCCTGCCGATAGATTTGCCAACGGGAGATTATCGGTTATTGATAAAAGTGTATACCTTTGCCGATGATGGCACATTGGTCAACGGTATTTTGGGCGATGGTGGTGATGAGGCATTTTTGCCCGTGACTATCCAAATCACAACCCCATGAGGCTTTGGTCTTATATGGGCTATGGCTTTGGGCTACAATCAGAAGATGTCTTTAATTAAATTATGTCATTAGGTGATTATGTCGGCTGAATTTGTTATTTACTCTCGCTATAAGACGAATTTATCAAATCCGGGACGTTTTATTTTTTCTCACATGATACGCCACCCATTGCTTATCATGACTTTGTTAATAGGGGCGTTTAGCAATGCCGCCCTCGCCGCAGTGATTCCCTACTATACGGGTTTGGCATTCAATGCCTTTACCGAAAAAATGCCCTTATTACAATTAAATTTGGGCAGATTGGATTTTCTGTATGTCGCCCCAACACGCGGGGCATTGGATGTAGCGTTGTTTTGTGCGGTGATGATTGTCGTCTCACAGTTGCTTCGCTCTGTGTTACAGTTGATGCGAAATGCGTCATCGGAGTCTTTTGGTCAACGGATTGAACGCGATGTGCGAGATGAACTCTATTCCAATTTGCTGGGTAAGAGTATGACCTTTCATGACCTGATGCCCGTGGGCGAAATTATGGCGCGTGTGACCAACGATGTGCGTGAACTAAACTTTTTTATGAATCCTGGTGTCAACTTGCTATTGGGGTCTGGCATGTTTTTGTTGTTGGTGCTAATTGGCGCACCACTGATTCATCCCGATTTATTATTTTTGCCACTTTTGTTTGTGATATTGCACCTCATTGTGCAATATCGTTATGTGCGTCAGATGCACCCCGTTGCTCAAAGTGTTAGAGCCAGTTTTGGACGGATGAATGCCCGACTCGCAGAGACCATCGAGGGGTTACAAGTCGTAAAGGGTGCGGCACAAGAAAAACGTGAAAGTGATAATTTTAATGCGTCAGCCGATGCTGTGCGCGACTATTTTATCAAGCAGGGGCGAATTGAAGCGCAATATTTGTCTAATCTGTTGTTTGGGTTGGTGGTGGTGGCTTCATTTATCCACTCGGCTATTTTATATCAACAAGGAATTATCCAAGTGGGAGACATCATCGCCTATACGTCATTGGTGGGATTGTTTGGATTCCCCGTATTCACATCGCTCAATTCGTTGTCACGGTTGGCGTTGGGATATGCGAGCGCGGGACGTATTTTGAATATTATCAACACCCGCGCCGATTTAGACCAAAATCCACAAGGGCATCATGAAGCGATTACGGGTGAAATTCGGTTTGAAGGGGTTAATTTTGCTTATACTGCCAATACCAGTATGGTCTTAAATGATATTTCGTTTAGCATCGCGCCCAATAAAACCCTTGCCATTGTGGGACAGACGGGCGCGGGTAAAAGCACGATTGCCAAGCTCATCAACCGCACCTATGACACCAACAAAGGGCGTATATTAATTGATGGGGTAGATGTCCGCGACTGGGATTTGGCACAATTGCGCTCGCAAATTAGCATTATCGAACAAGATATTTTTTTGTTTAGCCGAACAATTGCCGAAAATATCGCCTTTGGTAAACCAGACGCTACCCAAGCCGATATTGAAGATGCCGCCCAAAAAGCTCAAGCACATGATTTTATCACAGGATTTCCAGAAGGATATGAAACCATCATAGGGCAACGTGGGGTGACATTGAGTGGTGGGCAACGCCAACGGATTGCACTGTCTCGTGCATTTCTGACAAATCCGCCGATTTTGATATTAGACGATAGCACCAGCGCCATTGATAGCGCTACTGAAGATAAAATTCAGCGGGCTATTTGGACGGCATCACAAGGGCGCACAACGGTGATTATTACACATCGCCTGTCGCAAATTCGGTGGGCAGACCATATCGTGGTTTTACGGCGTGGGCGCATTGTCGCACAAGGCACACACGACGATTTATTGCTTTCATCCGATGCCTATCGGCGGATTTTTGCCCGCTATGAAGGTGCTGTCCCCGAACAAGAATAGGTTGCACACCGGTGTCATTGGTGGATGTTGGTTATAGATATCCACCAAAATTCCCCTCACAAATCATAAATTTATTTGTCGTAATTTGCACAATGTCTTTGTGACTTTTTTCTCATTGCTACAATCTCAATAATTTTTTGTCACAATCTTACTAAAAAACCCCTCATAATTTGGCTAAAACCCAACTGTGGAGACATTTGTCATTGGCATAAACTACCCATCAATATCGTGACTCTCTTATTCGTGAATTGTAGGGGAACCATATGAACAAAAACATGACAAGATTTCGTAGTCGTTTAACGGCACTTTTTATCGGGACACTGATTTTGGCACTTGCAGGTATTGCACAGGCACAAGAAACAACACCTGCGCCTGAGCCAACACCAGAAGTCACTCCTGCTGTTGTGGTCGAAGAAACCACCAGCACCATCGAAGAAACCACTGTCGTTGAAGAAGAACCAATGGTAGATGAAGTCGTTGCAGAACCTACTATTGCCGACTTAGTTGGTGAAATTGCCAATGCCAATGTTGCCGTAAATACACTGTGGGTATTCATGGCAGGCTTTTTGGTCTTTTTCATGCAGGCAGGGTTTGCTATGCTTGAAGCTGGTCTCATTCGCCACACAGGTGTAGTCAATTCGTTGCTCGAAAATTTTGCGGATGCTATTTTGACCGCCATTATTTTCTGGGCAGTCGGGTTTGGTATAGCCTTTGGTACATCGAGCGGTGGTTTGTTTGGTACAGATAACTTCTTCCTGAGCAAAGCCATTGAAATCACCACCAGCCCAGACGGGGCATCGGTTGTTTTTCCAATGATGGGTGATGTAAACCCAACTATGGGATGGACTGGTCTGACAGTTTTGTCTTTCTTCTTCTTCCAATTTGCCTTTGCCGCCACTGCTGGAACAATCGCAACAGGTGCTATGGCAGAACGTACAGACTTTGTGGCGAAAATCATTTATACCACCATTGTTGGTGCTGTGATTTATCCTGTGGTCGTTCACTGGATTTGGAATGGTGATGGTTGGTTGGCGTTGTTGGGCTTCTGGGACTTTGCAGGAAGCGCGGTTGTTCATACGACAGGTGGCGTTTTGGCGCTGGTTGGGGCTTGGATGCTTGGACCACGTTCTAATCGTAAATTTGGCGAATTTCCACCCCCACACAACCTTGCTTTGGCAACACTCGGCACAATGATTTTGTGGCTCGGTTGGTATGGCTTTAATCCTGGCTCAACACTCGTGATGGGTAATGGTGGCTTGGTTGGGTTGGTGGCACTTAATACCACACTCGCCGCAGGTGCGGGTGCTTTGACCGCCATGTTCCTCATCTACTTCCGCACAGGGCGTTGGGACTTGACCTTCACACTCAACGGCTCATTGGCTGGTTTGGTCGCCATTACTGCGCCATGCGCCTTTGTTCTGCCAGGGTCTTCTGTCATCATTGGTATTGTGGCAGGCGTGTTGGTTATCCTTGCTGTCGAAACTGTTGAAGCACTCAAAATTGATGACCCCGTTGGCGCGTTTGCGGTACATGGTGCAAACGGCATTTGGGGAGCAATCTCTATCGGCTTATTTGCACAAGAAGGCTTATTTGCCAGTTCTGGTTTGCTCATGGGTGGCAACGCCGACCAACTGATTATTCAACTTATTGGTGTGGGTGCTGTTATCGCATGGGTCGGTGTGACCGCATTCTTGATGTTCGGTGGGCTAAAAGCCATCAACCGCTTGCGTGTAGACAAAGTGGCAGATACCATTGGTATTGATGCCTATGAACATCAAGCGAGTCTGTGGCCCGATGTTTTGCCAATGCAAGTTATCACCAAAGAATAATCGCCTAGAGACTCTATCGGGGCAAGTGAATCCTTGCCCCCATACACCGTAAGGGGAATGAAAATCATGATTAAAAAGATTGAAGCAATTATCCGCACCGATAAATTTGAAGATGTCAAAAAAGCCTTGTCAGAAATTGGCATCGTCGGGTTAAATGCCTTCCCTGTGCGCGGACGTGGACGCGGTAAAGGGATGGTGGTACAAGGACGTACAGGCAAATATACCATTGATATGTTGCCCAGAACCCAAATCAATATCGTTCTGAGTGAACGCAATGTGAAGGCAACTGTGGATGTCATCAAAAAAGCCGCCTATACAGGTGATTCTGGTGATGGTGTTATCTTTGTTTTGCCTGTAGATAATGTCGTTCGCATTTCCTCTGGTGAGGAAGGTGCTGAAGCCCTTATGTATCAGGGCGATATTGATAGCAAAAAATAACTAGGGTGATAAACGGCATCATGCCGTTGTAAACCATGTAATGTATCCTGTGTGAAAAGTGTTGTTGAGGGGCTGATGCCCCTTTTTGTTTTCATGCGGGTAATTTACCCTTCTTGTGCTACCCCTGTGGCGAGTCGTATGGCATCTAAAGCCCGTTTAGGAAAGTAACTGGTATTCCATATCCCATACCGATTGGCGGGGCTATCTTGCGCGGGACAATTGGGGTCTTGGCAAATGGCGGTGAGTGGATAATCGAAGGCTGTCCATATCACCCAACCCGCCAAATTATTGCGTTGGACGGCTTCTAGTGCGCGGTAGATAGATTCGCGTTGTGATAGTTCATCACTCTCATAGGTGGTATAGCCAACCGCAGATAGCACAAGTGGTTTTTGACCTGCGACATTCTGAATAACAGCAATTTTTTGGCGTAATGTGTCACTATCCCCAAAATGCTGAAAACTGACAAAATCCACATAAGGTAGGGTGTCTTGCGCCTCATCCATCCAACTAGCTGTGATGAGCTGATTGGGCGCGTTGTCACGGATGAGTGTAGTCATGGCTTCTAGCCACCGTAATACGGCTGTTTTGCGATATGCCCGATAATCGGCATCACCCGCATCGCGCACATCATACGCCATGATAATCGGTTCGTCGGCATAGCGTTGGACGATATAACGGGTCTGGTTGCTGATATGGGGTGGCATGTCATAAAGCGGATATTCATCCCAATTGGGTTCATGGTGCAATACCAAAATCAGTTTATAACCGCGTGTGCCAGCGAGTTGGATGAATTGGTCTAATCTGGCTAAATTTTCTGAACGTGGCACAACACCATTGGCTTCACAGGCAAATAAATCATCATAGCGGATAAAAATCCGTAGGGTATTGAGTCCATTTGCCCGCATGAGGTCGAGTTCAAAATCTATGGCGGGGATGTCGGTCTCGGTTAAAAAACGGTGATTGGGATAGTCACGCGGGTAATAATTGATGCCATAAACGGGATAGGGTCTAGCGCTTTGCCAGAATGCTCCGTTTTGGATGGTGATAAATGCGCCTGTGGTGGGGGTGTATTCTGGGATGAGGGCGAGAGCGCGTTGGATGGAATCTTGTGTGCATCGCTCCAACACCAATGGGGTGGGAGATGGCACGATGAACGGGGTGATTTCTGCACGGGTGATATCGGGGTCAAAAGTAGCGACACTCAACCCCGATGTATTTTGGGGCGGGGCAGGGGTGCATCCCATGAGGAAACAGAATAGCCATAATCCGATAGTTCTCTGCGGATTCATCCGAGTTTTTGGTCTCTGGCTACAGTTGGAATGGTGATGGTGAAGGTGCTACCCTCGCCAAAATGACTATTTACGCCAATATCGCCCCCATGCCTGCGAATAATAGTGCGGGCGAGGGTGAGTCCTAAGCCCCCACCGGGCATATTGCGGACAACCTCACTACGCGAGCGAAACATGCGGTCAAAGACCATGACTAGTTCATCATCTGGAATCCCTATGCCCCTGTCTGCCACACTGCAATGCACCTTATTATCATCGCCCCATCCGTGAATGGCGACAGGTTGCTCTGGATGTGAATAGATGATGGCATTGTGTAATAGGCTGTATACCGCTTGCTCTAATCGTTCTGGGTCTCCCATGATGATGGGCATGGGATTTTGCACAGAGACGGCGATGATAATTCTCCGTTCTTGGGCGATACTCACCAACCGATTTACCGCCTTATTGATAATGTCGCGCAGTTGAATCGGTTGATAGACCATCGGCATACCTGCCTCAATCCACGCCAAGTCTACCAATGTGCCAATAACATCGTTTAATTTTGATGATGTTTGTTTGATTCGGGTAATAAATTTGCTCTGCTGGTCGTTGAGGTCGCCAAATTTGGAGACCAAATCGGCAAAGCCAGCAATCCCCGTGATAGGGTTGCGTAAATCGTGGTTAATAGAGCGAATAAGGGCTTCTCTGCGACTATCTAAATCGCGCCGTTCTGTGACATCGTGCAAAATGACGATGCGGGTATTATCGGTTAATGTCGAGGCAATACCCACCGCCAAACGGCGACGTGGCAGGCGAATATCGAGCGAATAGTCGCCTGTACGGGTGAAAAGGGTCGTGAGGGCGGGATTGGCTTCAAAGGCGAGTTTGGTGGATTTGCCAAGCACATCCTCTGGGATAATACCCAATATTGCCGCACCTGCGGGATTGATTTTTTCAATGATGCCCAATGGTGAAGCCGTGATGATGCCATCGGACGTGCTAAGAAAAATAAATTCATTCAGGCTAATATGCGGTGCAGGTGTATGTGTCATATCGCGCTATCTACATTATTGCATTAAGAATTTGGCTCATCAGATTCAATGTCCACTTGAATTATAACGCGCTTTGGGTCATTTGGCGCATCCATTTCTGGCGGAAATAACGGTTTTAGCGGTATTTTGGCGCTGATAGGGGTGCTGGTATCTTCTATCATGTCGCCATCTGCTTCTATACCCACTTCGGCGGTATATCCCGATGCAAAGGTGATATGGGCATTTTTGCCTGTGCGCTTCACTATGACCCCGTGTTGACGGACGGTGATACTCCCTTCCCAAAATAATTCCCCGCCGATGAATACACGCCGTGAATCGAAAATTTGTACACCTAATGACCGATTGAGCAAATACAAAGGTGCAACGCCAGCCACATGGTGCTTTTCGCCTGTACCTTTTGGTTGGTCGCTATGATAAAACTCGCTGAAATAGCCATTTTCTAAAAAGGCGGTCAATTGGGTTTTGAGGAGGCGTTGAACCATCTGTGTGGCAATGTCGGCACGTCCATAATCAATCAGACCTTCCCCGATGAGCGTTAGCCAATATGCCCATGTGCCACCGCCACCCACCGCACTGGCGGGGTCATAATTGGGGTCTTTGGCAGAGACGATGCTCATGCCACTATTGCGCCAAAAATGGGCGGGGTCTGTGAGTAATTTGATGAGCGATTCTGCCCGATTTTCTGGCAATCCATTCAACATGAGGGGCATGAGTGCATTGACATCTGGACGGGTAAAATCTGCGGTGTGGGCGTTGACCTTATATACTCGACTCGCTCCCTCAAAATATAATTCATCCACCGTCTTAAATAAATTTTTGCTGGTATAAAAGCCGTTGCCATATCCCCAAGCAAAAACTTGCTTTACATCGGCTTGCTCATGAATCGTAGCGCCATTTTGGTTAACCCCTGTGATGTGCAAGGTGGCTTTGGGCGGTTGTGTTGTGCCACCGATGATATGCACCAAAATCCGTGCGGGATCTTCTAATGATAGTGAAACAGGCACACGCTCATCAGCGTGCCGTTCCATAAAAAGCTCGATATAAGGGGTGGCGAGGTTGGTATCACGGTCTTGGTAGCTATAGCGTCCCAATGATTCGCGCCATAATTTTTCTAAAAAGGTTTGGTGCTTGCTCAGCTTATTCAACAAGCCATAGCCGTCGGTTTTGCCCAATAGATGTGAGATATACGACAGGTAAATCGTCTCAGAAATCATGTATGCCGCCATATCTGGCGATTCTGTGATACGAATATCTACATTTTGCGCCCATGCCTGATTGTTGCCAAAGGTGGGGAAAAAAACATATCCCATTTGCCGTTCATGTTCCCATTCGGGCATGGAATCTTTATCGAAGTCGCTTTCCATCCAACGTTGATAAAAGTGTAGCAATTTGGGGAAGGTTTGCTCTAAAAATGTCTTATCTTCTGTGAATTGATAAATATTCCATGCCATTCGCGCCAAAATTGGCGGGCATATATAGCCATCTGTGGTATTTGCGGGTGCTAGGCTTGGTTTCATAGCCACCTTACCCGATTCGGTTTGAGTGGTGAGAAAATTCTTCAGTATCCCATGCGCCAATTCTGGTGCTATAGGGGCGACTCCCAATGCCATGAGATAGGCGAGATGGGCGGGTTGCCCGTTCCAGCTACGGTCATAGTCACTACCATCGCCTTTTGCGCTATAACCGCGTTCTGAGTGCCTTGTAGCGACAAATGAGGCATGGGGTAAATGGGCTGTGGGCGATACAAAGGCTTGGAGCAGATAATGATAAGAGAAGGCAATGAGCGCATCTATTTGCGAATCGCCTGTTTCGATATGTGGGACGGCGCTATCGGCTTCGGCTATGGTCGCAAATGCCACATCCCAATCTTGTGCCAGCCAATAGGTGGCGCGGTCTAATGAGTCGCCCATGCGTCCCAACCCCGCATGAACAAAACGAATCTGAGTCGTTTTTTCTGCTTCGATGGTGATAGTTGCCCCAATGCTGGGATGTGCCTTGCCACTGATGGTTTCTGACTGGGCATTTTCGAGCATCACGACCGGTTCTAAACTGGCATAACGTCCCAATGATAAGGCGTGGGATTGTGATATAAGGGTGATAATGGCGAGGTCAGATTTCTTATCGGTGAGTGCATCACCTATCAACGATAGGCGGATGGTCTCTGTAGTCTTACCCGTATTATGAAGGGAAAATCGCCCACCCACCGCACCAGATTCCATCACCCAATACTCGATGGTGAGGTTCAGATTCTCTGTGAGTTGCCCTTCCATACGGGCAAATGCAGGCGAAAAAGATACCAATCGCGGTGGCTTATTATAGGTTTGTGCATAAGCAATCACCCGCCCCTGATATGTCCATTGGGGGGTAATGGTGGCGCGTTGGGCTCTGCCCCCATAGCGTGTGCGTAAGGTGAGGGGGGCGTGCTTTGGGTCATCAGCCAAAAGCACCTCCCAAATTTGGTCATCCACAAACGAAACACGACTGAGACGGACATCTGCCGCCAATTGTAACGATTTGATGAATGATAGCGACTCTTGCCAGTGATGGTGCTTGTGCATAGACCTTTGCCTTTCAGATTATGTTATGGTTGTTGTTGCCATGTGCCATCAGATTGTTGAAAAACATAATTAAAGCCATCGCGGTTGGTGAGGATATGATAGCCCGGACCCGCAACATATTCATTGTTGCTTATCATGCCACCTGCATGAAATTCATAATTGGTGACAAGTCCATATTCGGTGTCCAATGCCCAACCTAGCGCATCTCTCACAGCGACATTCTCGCGCCAGAGTTTGCCAAAACCGCGTTCTGGCTGAAATTGACCTTCTGGCGGGGCGATACTCGTGTCGAGTTCGGTCATGCCATCTTCCCATGAATTGGGATAGAAGCGCCATTGCCCAGAAGTGCCTGCTTCATCTGCATAAATCATAACCCAGATTTCATCTTGTGGCTGAATGTAAAACATACGACCATTTTCAAAGACTTGTTCTGCGACAATAATTTGGGTGACAATCGGTGTGGGCATACTCGCTACCGATGGATTTGGTGTATCAGTAGTGGGTGTGGCAACGATGGGGCTATTGGTGGCTATGGCGGTTGCCGATGGGGGAGGGGTGGCAGAACTAATGGCTTGTGTGCCATTTTCTGTCACCATCACCACAACGGTGACTTCACGAGTGACTTCGCGGGTGACTTCCATCAAAAATTGAGTGACTTGGCGTTCTTGACAGCCCACCAGTAATGCACTCAAGGAAAGAATTGCTAAAAGAAAGAGTGTTACACGAAAACGCATTTTTATCTCCAAACGGTAAATATTGGCATCATCATGATAAATATTATCTTGACCCTAATCTGATTGTATCAAAGGTAAATTCAGTTGCAAGTCGTGTTTGGTTTATCAGTGGGGATTCGTGGGATTGTTTAGTCTGTGATATGAAAATTTGCACGAGAATAACTGAGGGTTAAAATTAGCGTAACTATTGGGTAGACTTTACGTGTTTTTTGAGCAATCTATTGAGGAGTAATTAAATATGGAAGAGCAAAAAGAGGGCGGAATGCCGTCGTATGTTGTTGTCATCACCAGTGTGTTGATTGCCGTGATTTTGATTGTGCTGGTGACATTTATTGTATTGTTAGCAATTGGTGCATCAAGCCCTTCCACATCAACCGATGTTGCCCCCACCCCAGAAATCACCGAAATTGCCCCTGTGTTTGAATCTACACCAGAAATGACCCCAGAGGCAGAAATCACCGAAGAAGCTACATCAGAAGCGACCCTTGTGGTTGAATCTACACCAGAAATAACCCCAGAAGCAGAAACCACGCCAGAAGGCACACCATCGGCATGACCACCATAAAGCCATTTCCGACGAATATCGCTCTGAATAAAGCAGAGGGATATTTAGAAATTACGTGGAATATCGAAAATCGGGTGTGTCGGTATCCCTTGCCACAATTACGCGAGGCGTGTCCGTGTGTGGAATGTCGGGGTGGGCATCAGAATATGGGGGCGGCACACGACCCCGATAATATTTTGCGCCTCATCCCCAAACGGTCTTATGCTGTCAAAGACCTGCAATTGATTGGCAATTATGCCATTCAACCCACATGGGACGACGAACATCATACAGGGCTATATACATGGGAATATTTATGGAAGCTATATCCCCATGAGAATTTATCACCAGATAAGTGAGAATCACTTGTTTCTGGCGAAAGTTTGTCACATTTGCACAATTTTAATCTTGTGTTTATTTTGGTGATGCGGTGAGTGTGGTCTATAATAAACATGTTGGCAGAAATATAATGCACTGCTAATATGTTTATACATTTTGAAAGGATTTGTTTAAATGAATCGTATCAAGCTCTTTAGCTTAAGTTTAGCCTTAGTTATTTTATCTGTGTTAGTGAGTCTTGCACCTGTTGCCGCTCAAGAAACCCTCTTGATATGGGCAGATGCAGAACGCGCCCCATTGCTTCTTGAACTCGGTGCCGATTTTGAAGCACAATTCGGTGTTCAGTTAGAAGTTCAAGAAATGGGTTTGGGGGATGCTCGTGACCAACTCTTGGTCGCTGGTCCCGTTGGCGAAGGTCCAGATATTCTGATTATCCCACACGATAGCATTGGTCAATTGGTTTCCAATGGCGCAATCATCCCCATTGAATTGGGTGATTTGGAAGATAGCTTCCTGACATCTGCAATTAATTTGTTCACCTATCAAGACCAACTGTGGGGCTTGCCCTATAACTTAGAAAATGTTGCCCTCATCCGCAACGTTGACCTCGTTCCAGAAGCCCCTGCAACTTGGCAAGAAGTTCGTGCTATTAGCGAACAACTCATTGCCGATGGTGCACTTTATGGGTTTGTTGCCCACACAGGCAATCCTTATCATATCTATCCTATCATCTCTGCTTTTGGTGGTTATGTCTTTGGATTTAACGAAGATGGCACCTACAATGTCTCTGATATTGGCTTAAATGGCGATGGTGGTCTTGCTGGCGTACAATGGTTAGCCGATATGTATGCCGCCGACCTTATGCCACAAAATATTGGTGATAACGAAGTGTTTGATCTGTTCGAATCTGGCGATGCCGCGATGTTCATCACGGGTCCTTGGTTCTCTGAACGTATTCAAGAAACTGCCACTGCTGGTGGCTTTAATTTCTCCATTGACCCACTTCCTGGTGCCGAAGGCATTAGCGAATTTGGTTCTCCATTTGCGGGTGGTCAAGGGTTTGCGATTAGCGCCTTTAGCACCAATCAATTGTTGGCAGAAACCTTCTTGCTCGACTTCATTTCAACTATTGATGTGATGCAACGCCTTACCCAACGTCTGCCAGCCTTTGTTGGTGTGGTCGCAGCAGACCCCAACATTGAACTGTTTAGCATTGCTGGTGCGTCTTCACAACCAATGCCCGCCATTGCGGAAATGGGTTCTGTTTGGAAGGGTTGGGGCGATGGTTTAACCCTCATCAGCCAAGATGAAGACCCCGTTGCTTCTATGAATACCGCAGTTGAACAAATCAATGCCGCCCTTGCTTTGCGCCAAAGCGAAAGCAAAGTGGTCGTGTTGGTTGGTAGCGTACAAGCCGCCGCTGGTTGCGAAGGCGATTGGGATCCTGCTTGTACTGTGACCGCTATGACCGATATGGGCGGTGGTATCTATAACTTCACCGCAACCTTGCCAGCAGGCGAATATGAATATAAAGTTGCCCTCAATGGTGGCTGGGACGAAAATTACGGTTTGAATGGTGAATTCAATGGCGCAAATATCCCCTTGTCATTGGCAGAAGAAACCGAAGTTACCTTTAGCTATAACGATGAAACCAAAGCCATTGCCGATAGCGTCAATACTCCAGATGCCGTTGAAATGGGTATGGGCGTGAGCGACATCGTTGTTCTCGTTGGTAGCTTGCAAGACGAAGGTGGTTGCCCAGGTGAATGGGACCCCGCTTGTACCACCACTCAATTGGCTTTCTTGGGTGAAGGTATGTATTCTGGTACCTTTACCTTGCCAGCAGGCGAATATGAATACAAAGTCGCCCTTAATGGTGGTTGGGATGTCAACTATGGTGCCGCTTGTGAATCCAATGGTGCAAACATCGTATTATCCCTCGCAGAAGAAACCGAAGTCACCTTCACCTTTGACCAAAACATCGGTCTGGTGAGCGACAGCGTTTCTATGCAAGCAGAATGCTAGTTTAGGTTAAAATAAACCATGGTCACTACGACTAAAGAAGCAAGGTCTCCGCAAGGAGACCTTGCTTTTTCAAAAATGACAGAACCAAGAAAGATTATCTTCTCAGTTTTGAAGTACGCAGGACTCATGGTACTCGACGCATTTGCGTTGGTATTGATATATGCGTTCTTCTATGACGGGGCGGGTGGGTTGTCACTCACAATCGCATTTATCACCATTATGGCAAATGTTTTTGTGCTGGTGCCAAGCCTCTATCCGCTAAAGTGGATGACCCCTGGATTGATACTTGTAACATTATTAGTTATTTATCCCATTATCCTCACCGTTCAGACGGCTTTCTCCAATTATGGTGATGGCAATCTATTGGTAAAGGAACGGGTAGTAGACCTTATCAAATCTCGTGGGTATGTCCCAAGTGATGCAATCACCTATAAATGGGTGCCATTCCGCCTCAGTGAGACAGAATATGCCCTTTGGTTAGTAGATGATGCTGGTCAGACCCTTTTTGCGTTACCAGGTCAACAGCCAACGGTTATAGACCGCACCACATTAGGTTATTCTGAAGCCTCTGCACGGTATTTATTTAATCCTGCCTCGTCCATATTGGTAGATACCCAAACCAACACCGAATATGATAATGTATATGTCTATTCTGATGGTGATTCGTTTGGTTTGTGGGTCTCTAAAGATGAGAACAGAAATATTCTTTATGCCTTCCCAAATTTAGCCATTGAAGAAAAACTCTTTTTTGATAGAGGTCAACGACTCGCACAATTGGGCGAAGGATTGGCGATTGTTTATGGTGAAAATAATATCCCTGCCACCATTGGCGATTTTGCCTTAGTCGAAACCCCTACAGACCAAGCCGAAGCATTGGCATCTTTGAGCTTGGGGTTAGAAGATGGCGACCAAGTGATTGCTGGCACACCCGACTCTATCATCCCTAATATAACTGGGTATACTCGCCTCGAAAATTTTGATGCGCTGGCTGATATAGAACGGCTCGATTATATCGCCCCACTTAATTCAGTGGTATTACAGCCTATTGACCTTAGTTCGCGGTATGTCTATGACCCAGAACAATCTTTGGTGAATGACCAAAAGAGTAGCGGGTCTGGCATTGATGCGTATTATGATGTCACGGTGTATTCTAATGGGTCTGAATATGCGTTATGGATGATTCGGTTGGGGACGCAAGAACCCTCACAAGCATTATTGGCGCTCCCCAATCAGGCTGTTCAATCGGTGATATTAAGCGATACTCGTGGCAACATTCCCGCTAGTTTGCAGACCGATTTGGGGATTATCCTCACAGATAAGAATACTGGTTTGCCAGAGAGCATTGGTGATTTTGAACGTACAACCGATTTACCTACCGATACTGCATTGACATGGATGGGTGAATCGGGCGATGCCATAAAAATTGGGGCGCTCGACATCAATGACCGCTTTGTGATTGACCTTGAACAAGGCATTGCTATTGACCGTGTGTTTGGGTTTGTGTTTAATTCGGTTGAATTTTATGCCAATGACACCAACCCTGCCGAATTTGCCCTTTGGCTTGGCAATGGTAATAACCCCAAGCGCCCCGCCAATGCCCAATTTGCGGCATATATCAGTGTACCCAATCAGACGACATTGGTGAATAACCCATCGCGGGTGCGTCCTGCGGGTTATATCCCCTCTACATACGAAGATTACACCCAGTTAGTCACAGAAAATGAGCGCACTGCTGGCTCTACATTTTTGCAAGAAGTTAGTTTTGATTATTTTGGTGAAGAAGGCGATACATTAGGGTTGCAAAATACCCAAACAGTGGGTCGCCCCTATGTGTTGCGTTATCGGTATGATGAAACCACACAAACCTTTACCGACCTCGCTGATAATAACAAAACTTATACCGCCGATGATGAGTGTGATATTCCAGAAGGCGCACGCGAGCCTATTTGTGGGTTCTTTACGCCTGCGAGTGGCGATAGCTTGTCACCAGGGTATCGTGTGAATATTGGCACACACAACTTCACCCGCTTGGTCACAGACCCCGGTCTGCGTGGTCCGTTGGTGGATATTTTTGTGTGGACAATAACATTTGCGGCGCTATCCGTATTAACAACCTTTTCTTTGGGATTGTTTATGGCGCTCATCCTCAATGACCCCGCCATTCCCGCACGTCGCCTCATTCGGTCATTGCTTATTATCCCCTATTGCATCCCTGGTGTGATTAGCATCTTGGTATGGCAGGGTATGTTAAATCAGAACTTAGGGTTTATCACCAACCTGATTTTTGATGCTACAGGTGTGCGGATTCCGTGGTTCTCTGACCCACTATGGGCGAAATTTGCCATTTTATTGGTCAATTTGTGGCTGGGCTATCCATACATGATGTTGATTAGCAGTGGCGCATTACAATCTATCCCATCTGAAGTGTATGAAGCCGCCGCCGTAGATGGTGCAAATCCACAACAACGTTTTTGGCGCATAACCTTGCCCTTGTTATTGGTGACACTTGGACCACTCCTCATTGGGTCTTTTGTGTTTAACTTTAACAACTATATTCTCATTGCGGCGCTCACAGCAGGTAATCCGCCCATACCCGGGTCGCCTGTGCCAGCAGGGTATACTGATATTCTCATCAGTTATACCTATCGTTTGGCATTTGGCAATAACGCAGGTGCAGATTATGGGTATGCGTCTGCGATTACTATCGTGATTTTCTTACTTGTAGCAGTCGCAACGATCATTCAATATCGTTATACCAGAACTTGGGAACAGGTAGGTGAAAATGTCTAGCGGAACAATGTCCTCTGGTGGAACAGGCAAACAACAAAAATCCTCTATGGTGGTGAGCCAACGCGAGAAGTTCATTAGCTTGAGCTATCGCATGACCGTCATCGTGATTGCGGTTCTTTTTGCGCTGTTTCCGGTTGTATTTGTGGTGGCTTCTGCCATTAACCCCGCAGGTACACTCTCTACACGTTCACTTATCCCACAAGTGGAGAATCCTGCTGAATTGTTGACCAATTTCCGTGCTTTGTTGGTGGATGAATTGAAAATTTATCCATTTTGGAATTGGATTGCCAATTCATTTGTGGTGGCGAGTGTCACAACCATCTTGGGTGTGATGATTACCGCGCTTGGCGCATACTCATTTTCCCGTTTTCGTTTTAGTGGTCGTCGGAGCATGTTGTTGGGAATTTTGCTCATTCAGGTATTCCCCAACCTGCTGGCGATGGTGTCTTTGTTCCTCATTCTTAGCCAAGTATCACGGCTGGCGATAGTGATTCCACAAGCCATGCCTTTCCTCGCGTTTATAGATTGGAACTGGCTTAACTTTTTTGGGCTAAATAGCGCGGGTGGGTTGATTTTGGTGTATTTGGGCGGTGTGATGGGTCTGAATACATGGCTGATGAAAGGCTTCTTCGATTCTATCCCGCGTGATATTGATGAATCGGCGATGGTGGATGGTGCGACTCATTCGCAGACCTTTTGGTTGCTCATCTTCCCGCTAATCCGTCCGATTTTGGCAGTAGTGGCGGTACTATCTTTCATTGGCACATTCAACGAATTTGTTCTGGCGCGGATTTTGCTCCGTGACCGCGAAAGTTGGACGCTGATGGTCGGGTTATTCAATTTCATCAACGCCGATTTTAACCGCGATTGGGGCAAGTTTGCAGCTGGGGCATTGGTCTCTGCTATCCCTGTGGTTGCGGTTTATTTGGCACTCCAAGAGCAAATTGTGGGTGGTCTAACACAAGGTGCAGTGAAGGGCTAGTTTTTGCTGTGCATCAGGTATTTTAGTGTGACAAAGACACGGTTTTTGCCGTGTCTTTGTGTTTATAAAAGAGGATAACTTATCAATGGAATTTATTTTTGGCACGCTTGCTACACCAGAATTGCGCCAATTACATCATCAGATAGCTCGTTTGGGGGTACAACATGGGCATGAAATTTTGCCCCTTATACCCAAACCAGATAGCGTCACCACACTTTTTGTCACAGTGGGGCATGATTTCCCTGCCCGTCATGTCGCTTGTTACTACACCACCGATGGCAGTATCCCTGTTGGCAATTTGGGCGTGGCACAAAATGGCACTGTGGTGTTGTTTGGGCTAACTGATTATCAGTGGGATTCGATTACATGGGGGTATCACACCCACTGGACAGCACAAATTCCGCCACAACCCGAAAATACGATTGTGCGTTATCGGATTAGCGCATGGGCGGGTGATGATACAGAAGCCTTTGCCGATTATCCAGAACTCAAAGCCACCACAGAACGCGCCGCAGGGGCATTTTTTCGGGGTGAGCCTGTGCCACCATTGCCCCCAATCGGCAATGGGACAGGGACAACTTTCACCTTTCATGTGTCCGATTCACCTGCTCCTGCATGGGCAAAATCGGCAGTGATTTATCAGATTTTTGTAGACCGATTTTATGCGGGTGATGGTCAAAATTGGATTCAGACCAGCGATTTGCGCCAGCCATTTGGCGGGACGCTGTGGGGTGTGCGCGATAAACTAGATTATCTGGCAGATTTGGGGATTACGTGCATTTGGCTCACGCCTACATTCGTGAGTCCGTCACATCACGGCTACGACACGAGTGACTATTTTAAGACCGAAGCGCGTTTAGGTGGCGATGAGGCATTGCGGGCGGTGGTTGAATCGGCGCATCAACGCGGGATTCGGGTTGTGCTAGATTTGGCGTGTAACCATGTATCCAGCCAAAATGCGTATTTTTTGGATGCACTCAATAACCCCAATAGCGCGTATCGGGATTGGTTTGTCTTTGATGACTCACCAGAGGGATATAAGACCTTTTTTGGTAGCAAAGCCATGCCGTATCTCAATTTGCAATATCCCCCTGCTAGAGAATGGATTTGCTCGGTGGCACAATATTGGCTCAAAGAATTTGATGTGGATGGCTATCGCTTAGACCATGCCAATGGACCGGGTGCCGATTTTTGGTCAGATTTTCGTGTGGCGTGTCGCGCCATAAAACCCGATGCTTTCTGCTTTGGAGAGGTGGTCGAAGCACCAAACATCTTGCGGACATACGCAGGTGGATTGGATGGCATACTCGATTTTCACATGGAGGATATGCTTCGTAAGGTGTATGCCAAAAATGAGGCGACAGAGGCGCAATTTCATGCGTTTTTGGAGCGTCATTATGCGTATTTCCCAGAAAATTTTATCATGCCGACCTTTTTGGATAACCACGATATGAATCGGTTTTTGTTTGTGGTGGATGGGGATAAATCTAAACTGATGCGGGCGGCTGAAGCCCAATTTGCTTTGCCACACCCGCCGATTATTTATTATGGGACAGAAGTGGCTATGACTCAGAATGTCGCCACCTATGAGGGGGTAGGGTTGGATGAAAGTCGCTTGCCGATGGTGTGGGGCGCAAACCAAGATGCGGAATTATTGGCGTTCTACAAGGTGTTAATTGCCAAACGGCGTGGATAAACATAGTTACGGGGGCATAGATGTTTTTATGCCCCTGTCTGAAAGAACTGAACTATGGCACGAGGATGAGTTGTTTCACGGCGGTGCTTTCGACTTGTTCTCGGCTAAATACCATCATGCGATATTCGACCATGCGCCATGGGTCTATCATATCATCGTAATTGGCGTTATTGGGGTGTCCGCTTTGCCCAGTGGTATGGATAGAACGGCTGTTATCCCAATTGCTAAAATCATAGATGACCCGTTCTGAGGGACCCGAATAGGTGGCAAAATCTTCATCGGGATATGCACCCCAACCAGTGGCATTAATCGCCACACCAGACCCACTTGTGGGGATGGGTCCACGATTCACTTGACTCTCAATGGGTGGGATGCCACTCAATCCTAATGGATTTGATACAAAGGTGACTGTGTGCAAATCGCCCCATTTCCACGCAGTGGGATCATCACCCAACCGCACACTAATGGCTGTGAGGGCTTCTGCAAACGAAGCGATCACGATTTCATCGCGGGTTTCGGTTACATCGGATGTATCCACATCATCCCACCACACATTTTGCGGGTCGCTCATGAGGCGCATGGTGACAATACGGTCATTTTGGTTGCCATTTACCTGATAATCTGCGGGCGCAAATTCATCGTTATACAGATTATCCATCAAGCGCACCCAGAAATATGCCCATAGAGCGGCTTGTGGGCTGTCCATGTGCATCTGATAATCCCATTCGAGCAACCAATCGCGCATATCTGCCATGTCATCGGGGAAGGGGATTTCTGCGAATAATGGCAAAATTTCGGCAGCATTGCCGTCAAAATTATCACCATGAATGGTTGTGAAGGTGTCTATGTTGTGGGGTGCAAGGGTTTCGATGAGGTGATTAATGCGCCGACCACGATAGCCAAAATCCCAGTGATAGCTAATGAGGTAATTGGCATCTTCGCCAAAAACATCTGCAAGTTCTTGTGCCACTTGTTCATAGAATGCCATTGGCACAACGGCTTGGTTGGCGGTAGAGATATACCCGCGTTCTGGGTTATATAGACGTGGTAGTGAATCGAATGGATAATAGCCGAGCCATTCATATTCACTTGTCCATCCCGCTACGGGCAATAAGCCACTATGACCTGCGACACGCACAGGGATTTTTCCGGGTATCTGATAGCCGATGTTGTTGTTTATATCGGCATAGACGACATTTTGTGCGGGGGAATCCCAATAGGAGAGGGCTTCTCTAAATTCTTCCCAGTTGGATGCTTTATTCAGGCGTGAAAATGCCATGAATACCGTCCCTGGCTCAAGTGCCGTCCAGCGCATGGCAACAGGTTCATCATTGTTGAATCCGTCTAGGCGGTCATTCATGATGGGACCCAGATGGGTCATCCGCACACGATAGGGTACGGGGTCTGTGCCATCGCCAAAATTAAATACTTCTTCTTTGACGGTCATATCGCGCCATTCGCCGTCCCATTCGTATTGCAATTCATTGTCGGGATTCACGCGGATTTGATATAGGTCTTGGGTATCTGGTCCGACATTGGTCAACGCCCATGAAATATTGGCATTGTGTCCTGCTACGACAAATGGGGTGGGGCTAAGGGCAAAGCCGACCACATCATAGGGGCAATCGGCGGTGATGGGTGCACAGTGTAGCCCAATTTCGTACCAAATAGAGGGCATTTGGATGCCTAAGTGCATGTCATTTGCCATAAGGGGTAAGCCCGATTCGGTTAAATCGCCACTGACCACCCAATTATTGCTCCCGATACCAATATCGGCATTGAGCCACACCAATTGACGGGCGATTTTTTCGCCATCAATATTGATGTCCAGACCCGCTATGCCCACTTCTGGCGCGGATTGATAGGTGGTGGCTTGTTCGGTCACGGGGAGTTCTTCTTCCCAGATGATGGTCGGCATATCCTCATAGGGGAAGGGAATATTCCAGCTATCAAGCAGGTTTTTGTCCATGATGCCATATAAATCGGTGAGCAATTCTTCATAATCGGAATTACCTGCCAAATTATATGCCATCATCTTGCCCCAAATGATACTATCCACAGGTGTCCATGGCTCAACGGTGAGTGTGATCCCTGCAACACGGAGTAGGCTATATTCGATGGCGAGCTCAGTGGCGGGGCGGGTGAGAATATAGGCATTCACGCCATCGGCAAAGGCTTGGAATAACGCTCTGGATTCTTCGTCATATATTTCATCCAATTCGCGTTGTGCTATATCGCGCAAACCGAGTGAGCGCAGATAGCGGTCTGTTCCCATCAAGCCCTCGTTATAACCCGTGAGTTCTTGAATCGCGCCACTGCCGATATGCCGATAAAATTCCATTTGCCACCAACGGTCAGTGGCTTGGGTAAAGCCTTGTGCAAAGATTAAATCATAGGTGTTGGTGGCATAAATATGAGGCACACCCCACGCATCGCGGAAAATCTCTACGCGGTCACGCAAGCCTGCTACCTGTATTTCACCTTCCTGAAGGGGTCTTTGGGCATTGACGATGTTGCCAACCATCAATACCAATAAAAAGAGTATCAATTTTTTCATAAGCTGTTTTCTCCAAAGATTTTTTAGTCAAAAAATGGGCAAGGAATAAATTACCTTGCCCATTTCTTATTTTATCTTACCCATATCAGTATAAGCAAATGCCACTTATCCCGCAGGGGTTTGGGTGGGGGTGAGCGATGGCTCTATAGTCGGTGTTGGGCTGGGGACGATTGGGGCAGGTGTTGGTTGATAAAACAGCGACAAGTCGTTTTCTAGCAAAAATATCGGTGAGGTAATTTCTGAGACAAGCGGAGATGTCCCGTCATAATTACATTGATTCACCTCTGGAATATAACCCTCACGCGGTTGTGCAAGGGGTTGCGTTGGATTGTAGTGGTTATAGACCATAAGCGATAAATTAGCTAAGGTCGGGAGCGATACCGTCGTAAATTCTAAAAATTCGGGCTTAAACAGCATGACTACCAGCACATAATCACCCCCTGGTGTGAAAAAGATACCCGCATTACCATGTGTATCGTTCACCCACCCGTGTTTATGCGCGACTCGTATGCCTTCTGGCGTGCCCGCTTTGAGCATCCCGTCTACGGTGTTATTTTCCATTACATGAAGCATTTTTCGACATTCTTGTGGGGTGAATCCTGTGAAATTGGTCATCAATGGACCCGATTCTCGATAGGCACATTCATACATACTCGATAGCATCCATCCCATTTCATCCACAGTCATCTGATTGCTAGGGTTGGGATTGCCTTTTACTTGGTCGGCATCGGTAGCTGGGAATTCTATCGGGCGGGGAACTGGTGTAGATGTAGCGATGCCGATAGTGGTGTCATAGGGGGCGGTCAGAAAGGTGCGTGTAAGCCCCAATTGGCGCATAAAATTAGTGGTATTTACCGCGCCTTGCAAGGCATCGCCATTTGCGCCTGCGCTCATCACGCGGTTGGTGGCGACATTCTCGCTACAAATCATGGTGTTGGCAATATCTATGGCTTCGGATAAATTGGGGATGCCGTCCATCCGATTGAAGTAATCTGCCAATACCCCAATTTTGTTGATGCTTGTGCCACTAAAGGCAAAATCGTTGCCAAATGTCACCGCCTCGCCTGTTTGCAAATCTTGCAGATAGAGCGCCCCAAATTGGCTTGTAGCGGGGTTAAATCCGCGTGATAGCAGGTAATTCCATAGCTCATCGCCCAATTCTGCAAAACTCGTGCTGAGGGGTATGGTCGGTTGACCGACAATGCGGGCGGCGGCACGTACCGCAGGGGTGGGTGTTAGGGTAGGTAGGTTAAATTGGCTGGTAGTGATGGCGGGCAGAGTGGCTAGATTGCCCGTGATGGTGAGTAAATCTTGAAGCACCCAACCAAAATTATTTGGAGACCCTGCATAAACAATTTGCAACCATGGAAACTGGGTATGGTATGCCGATATAGCAAAAATTTCACCCGCAAAGGCTCGTCCCAAAACGGGATAATCTGTCCCTGGTCCATAACGGATGTTAATTTCATTGGTGACAGTTCCCGCCACTGTGTAATTAGGTGTTGGGCTGGCAGTTGGGGTGAATGTGATTGCCCGTGGGGTAATTTCTGGTCCAGAGGCGGTTATATCTGGCTGGCTCACAGCATTGCCTATTGTTGGGGTTGGGGTAGGTGGTAGGTCTGCGACATCTATCGTAGACAGAGGCACAGCATTGATGTCGCCTGTGATGACAACTAATTCGTTAAAAACCCATCCAATGGGTTGTAAAGTCGTTATATCGCCCAATAAAACCCAGGGGAAAAATTCACTTCGCCCAATAACCGGGTATGGTGTGCCATTGGCGATTTCACCCATCAAATCGGCAGTTACATCGGGGCGGGAGCGCAAATTGGCAGTCCCAATGGCTTCTGCAACCACCCCAGCGCTTTGCCCCATCACCAGCATCGGTAACGTTGCTAATATCAGACCGATGATAGCAAATCCCATTTTTAATCGCATCATAATTATTCCTTTAAGCCACATTTTCCTCAAAAAATTCATCTCTATTATACTCATGACGATAAATCGTAAAAACCCGCGTTTTGCCTACGAAAACTCGCAAAAATGGCATGAATACGTTACACTGATAATAACTTATCGCTTTTCACGAGGGTAAAGTATGCCAACACCAACTCCTTTTGCTATTCGTTTTACCGAATATGATAAAACCGCGTCTGCGATTCGTGCGCCGTTAAGTATTACACCCACCGATGCCGTTGCCGCGCTGAATATTCCGCCTGTCAATGGTATTTTGACTTTTCATGGTGGGGGCAGTGGCATGGAGCAACCACTCATATCTAAATTAGAGCAATTTTTTTATGAAGGGCTAATGCCCTTTGCAGAGTCGCATCGGTTGATGATGGTGTTTGGTGGCACACGCGCAGGGGCGATGGAGGCGTTAGGTAATGCTTATCATCATGCAAAAGCGACAACACCCCTCATTGGGGTTTGTCCGTTTGGGGCGATAACATATCCTAAGCATCCATTCTCTAAATCGAATTTAATTGGACGGGCAATCGCACGGTTATTGGGGGTAGACCCCAATCAAGAACGGTATTCATTACAGCCATATTATACCCATTTTGTGTTGCTCGAAAGCGGTGTATTTGGGGATGAATCACCGATTATTGTGAATATGTCAAAACTTGCCAAACATCATTTGGCGATTGTTGTCAATGGTGGCGAAATCACACAAAAAGAAGTTTTGGAACAAATTAAACAAAAACGAATCATCCTCACGATAAAAGGGTCTGGACGCTATGCCGATGAATTAGCAGACCCCAAAAGCGAAACACGCACCGCTCTTCCGAGTGATGCGCGAATTGTTGCGATTAATATCGAAGAACCGCAGTTGCTTATTGGCTTTCTTCGGGCATTTTTTCAACCTCTTGGTTCATGATGGCAATACTCGCCACCGCGTCGCCATCGGCAATATTGATGAGTGTCACGCCTTGTGTGCTACGACCTGTCTCGCGGATGGCATTGAGTGCCGTCCGCAATACGATACCGTCACGAGTGATGACCATAATCTCATCTTCTTCTTTGATACAACGCATGGCGACAACGTTGCCTGTTTTGTCATTGCGGGCGAGTGTGCGAACACCTACACCATAACGACCTTGTTGTAGATATTGGTCAATGGTGGTACGTTTGCCATAGCCGTTTGCCGTCACGACCAAAATATGAGTGTGTTCTGCGCCGATGACATCCATCCCCGCCACCACATCCTTATCGGTTAGACGAATGGCATTCACGCCTGCGGCAGTTCTTCCCAATGGACGGGCTTCATCTTCATGGAAGCGAATGCTCTGACCATTTTCTGTTACCAAGACCACTTCTTGATTGCCATCGGTATATTTTACCCAGCCCAAATAATCGTCTTCATTGAGGCTAATGGCGATAATCCCACTATTGCGAACATCGGCAAATTCTTGCATGTGAACACGCTTGATGCGACCATGCCGTGTGACCATCGTGAAGAAGCCACCCTCTTTTTCAAACGATTCAACAGGCAAAATGGCGGTGATATGCTCATCTTGGCTGAGGGGTAAAATGGCATGAATGAGTGTGCCACGATTGGCACGTCCTGTCTCTGGAATACGGTAGACTTTTTGCGAATAGACCTTGCCTTTATCGCTGAAAAGCAATAAATCATCGAGGCTACTGGCGAAGAAAATTTCTTGCAAGCCATCTTCTTCTTTGGTCTGCATCCCAATGACACCCTTGCCACCACGCCGTTGAGCGCGATATTCCCGCGCAGGCACACGCTTGATATACCCGTTGATGGTGAGCGATACGACCACATCTTCTTCGCGTACCAAATCCGATTCGTTGAAATCGGTTGAGCCATAGGTGATTTTGGTTTTGCGCTCATCGCCAAACTTTTGGGCAATTTCTGTGACATCATCACGGATGAGTGCGCGAATTTTTTCTGGGCTACGGAGCAAATCTTCTAAATAGCCAATCCGCGCTTGCACTTCGTCATACTCACCTTGCAATTTTTGGCGTTCTAATGCCGCCAAACGGCGCAGTTGCATTTCCAGAATGGCATCTGCTTGGGCGTTTGTGAGGTCAAAGCCTTCCATCAAATTGATGCGTGCCATCTCTGCATCATCGGCGGCGCGAATGGTGCGGATAATCGCATCTAATTGCGAAATTGCCTTGAGCAAGCCTTCGAGGATATGCGCCCGTGCGCGCCGTTTTGCGAGTTCAAATTTAGAACGCCGTTCAATCACTTCATAGCGATGTTCGATATAAATTTGCAAGCATCGTTTTAGGCTGAGGGTGCGTGGCTCACTGTTGACCAATGCCAACATCTGAATACTGAAGGTGCTTTGCAATTGGGTGTATTTGAGCAGTTGGTTGACCACTGTTTGTGGTGTGACACCGCGTTTGAGTTCGACCACCAGTCGCATCCCTTTGCGGTCAGATTCATCGCGCAAATCGCGCACACTATCCAGCCGTCCTTCGCGCACCAATGTGACAATGCGGTCAATAATCGCCGTTTTGCTCACTTGATAGGGGATAGCCGTGAAGATGAGGCGTTGATAGCCGTTATGCTCTTCTAGGGTATGGGTGGCACGAATCACCACGCGACCCTTGCCTGTGGCGTATGCCTCTTTGAGTTCATCATTGATGACGACCATCGCCCCTGTGGGAAAATCGGGACATTTTACATATTCCATGAGGTCATCAAGTGTGACATCTTCTATGCGTTCATAGTTATCAATCAAAAAGGCGATGGCACTCGTTAATTCGCGTAAATTGTGCGGGGGGATGCTGGTTGCCATACCCACAGCGATACCTGTTGCTCCGTTGAGCAACAAATTGGGGAGACGGGCAGGCATGACGATGGGTTCTTGTTGTGACCCGTCATAGTTATCCTGAAAATTGACCGTATCCATTTCGATGTCAACGAGTAATTCACTTGTGACCCCTGCTAGACGTGCTTCGGTATAACGCATAGCGGCGGGACTATCGCCATCTACACTTCCAAAGTTGCCCTGACCATCTACCAGCATGTAACGCAACGAAAAATCTTGCGCCATCCGTGCCATTGCATCATATACAGAACTATCCCCATGCGGATGATATTTACCTAAAACTTCACCAACGACACGGGCGCTTTTTTTGTAAGGTGTACCTGGACGCAACCCCATATCATACATCGCATATAAAATGCGACGCTGAACGGGCTTTAGACCATCACGGGCATCTGGCAAAGCACGGGCGACGATAACACTCATCGCATAATCTAAATAACTACCGCGCATCTCTTCGTTGATGTCCATACTGCGAATAAGCCCAGATGAAGGGACATCACCAGTTAACTGTTCATTATTTTCTATATTATCTGCCATAGAGTGTAAAGATTTTTCAATGTTTCCTAACTAGATTCTTTCCAACCTTATGCTATTATACATGAAAAGTGTGTAAAAAGCGAACAGAAATACATCATGTCACATTTTATTATAAGATTTTTTATGCCGCTATTGAGATGGTGTAAGGGACAATTTTTTCATGAAACGCTTGATGCTTTGCCTATCGTTGGCGTTGTTATTATCGGCACAAAATATGCCCATATACGCGCAAGATAATGATGAAACTGACGATGAAGACCGCTTTATCACCGTCAGTTTTGGCACGCTTTATGACCAAACCAGCCCGCCATTGACACTACTCATTGATATATTGGTAGAAGAACTGCCAATTGCTTTCTCAGAAAGCCCAATTATCTTATTATTAGAAACCGACCCCGAATTTTCTGCCATACACGTTGTCTTTGATTTTGCCCTGGACACGGTTTATGTTGATTTTGAGGCTGTTCCACCCTTGCCGACATTGCTCCCATCGGCATATCTCATTCCCCATCCGTTTTTCAATTTCCCACTTTCTGCTAACCCAGAAAATCCCCTGTGGCGACCTGTGGTGAGCCAATTTGTATTGGCGTTGGCGCATTATATCAATGCCGATTGTGAAGGGATGCGCCCCTATTTGGATGAGGTAGAAGCACAGGTAATTCAGATAGAAGAATTGTCTTATGCTCAAGAGACCATCGCATACCTGAATTTTTATCGTGCCAATTGTGCTATTGTTGAGGAAGACCTACAAACGGCGCAGACCCTATATGAAGAGATATTGACATTTTTTGATGAGAATGGCTATGATTTTCGTTATGGATTAGAGACGCGCATCAACTTGGCATGGGTCTATTATGAATTGGGTGATTCTAATTTAGCCTATAGTACCTTGAGTCGGATAATTGGCTTCACGGGGATTGATTGGGCGAGTGTTGGCGCGTTGCAATTGCGTGCTAATTGGTATCTTGTAGAAGAGGATTATGATTCTGCTATTGCCGATTTGGATACCGCGCTCCAAATTTATGCCGACGACCCATTATTGGTTGGGCAAATTATTGCCATCCTTATTTTAGCCGATGACCTCAAAACAGCGGAGAAAGAACTCAATCGGTTACGCAAAATTGAAGATGGGTATCCAGTCATCTTGTTTTATGAGGGACTTTTGGCTTATGCTGTAGATGACAATGATACCGCGCAAGATTTTCTGAGCGAATTCTTAGCGCTTGGATTGAATGATTATTTAAGTTTAGAGGCGCGAACATTATTAGCAGAAATTCAGGCGCGTTAAGGATGGAGGTCATTTTATGAAGCACTGGGGATTATTTATTCTTCTTTTGGCATTATTGGCGATTGGCTCGACTGGTTTTGCACAAACAGAAACCGAAACAGAGACAGAGACGGGCGGAACAATTTATCTCTCTTATTTTGATGGCGTAAATAATGCAGAACTGACTACCGAGTTTTTTGATATGCTCGCGGCTCAATTGAGCGAATCGGGTATTACTATAGAGATTGTCGAACTATCATCGGGGTTATCGGCGGTGCATGTGCTATTTAGACCCGTATCGAGCCGACAAGACGGCATGACCGATAGGATTGCCTATATCATCACACTCAATCATAATCCACTGATAGAAATTTCGCCCGTCCTTATCCCCATTTTGCGCGATAATGCAGTCATTTTTAATGCCCCCAAAGAGATTGCTGTCAGAGTTACTGCGGGGTTGGTGTATATCGAAAACAATCGGTGCGATTTGGCTATAGAGTTGTTTACTGCCATTCAATCAGAGACGACAGAAACCGCCCTACAATCTCATTTTCCGTTCTTTTTGAGCGTATGCGCGTTGTTGGATGGCGATTATGCCACCGCAGAGACGATTTATCTGGGGATTTTGAACGACAATCTCACTGGTACATATTATACGACCACCCCTATCAATTTAGCGTGGATTTATCTGCAAACAGACCGTGCCGATGAAGGTATTGCGCTAGTAGATGACCTACTTGCCAATTATCCCTATTGGGCATTAGACCGTCACGATACATTGGCACGGCGGGCGCAACTTCAAGCTCAATTAGGCAATTTTGAGGTGGCATTGACCGATATAGACAGCGCCCTACAAACGCGCCCCAACGATTTTAATTTGCATGTGGTACGGGGGCGTATTAATCAGCAATTTGAGCAAACTGAACAGGCATTACGCGATTATACCAATGCGGTGACATTTAACCCTAATTTTGCACCTGCCTATTATTATCGGGGCATGTTGTATGTGCAAATAGGGCAGACCGACAACGCCCGCACCGATTTTGATACGTATCTTAAAATTGCACCGGGTGGTGATTTTGCCGATAATTGTCGCACACAATTGACTGAACTCAGCGCCTAGCCATAGAGGGGTGAGTGGTGGGCATGAGTGTGTTCATGCCCCATGCTCTAACCGAGTCGTCCTGTGGCTAGTAATAAGGCAATTCCCAGCACAGCGACATTCATAAATAGAAACATCGAAATAAACATGCGCTCTAGGGGAGTCATGCCCAAAAATAATTTTTGTTCCCCATTACTTATATCTGTCCCATAATCAAATTCATCGTCTTCCCCAAACGAAAATTCATCGTCCTCGCCACTTCTCCGTAAATCGTCTAACATCGCCCTCGCTCCTCGCAAGTGTTTTTCTGTGCGAATTTATTCTTGATTATTTTAACACAGAACTTGCCTATACGTTGCATGATATGAAGAATGTTGCAATATTTAACATGGCAAAATTTATCCAAACCACCCTGCGAGTAGTGTTGCCACCTGTGCTTGCATTTCTGGCGAAAAAGGCATATCCGACCTTGCTCTCACTGCGTATGGCGAGGGAATGAGCAACAAATTGCGGTCACTGGGCGACCACATCAATCCACCATACCCCTCTGGTGATATATCGGCACGCAAGCGGGGCAAATTGGCACAATCGCGTGTGGTACAGGCGAGTTCTACCATCTGGTCAAGATAAGTCATCATATCTTGTGCTACCCGTGCATCTACCTCGCGGTAGGTGATGGTGGCATAACGCCCCTCTAGGGTGTTTTGTTGCCCCCAGAAGGTGTAATCGGGGCGGGTGTGCTTCCAACCATCCAGCAAATTATCGCCATCTTCATCTTCGGAATAACGCCAATAAAACCACACACGGGTATAAGCTACCCCGTCTATGATTTCTTCGACATGCACCCGTGCGCGGGGGACATTATCATCTATCACCAGCGATAAAATGCGCCCCTCTAATTCGATATTACTCCCCTTGAGGATTAAATCTTGATATGCCTGAAAATTGGCGCGTTGTTCGTCTTCCCAACGGGGGTCTGCGCTCCGCTGGAGTTTGCGATAGGCTTCCCAATCGCCAATACGGATGGCGGTGACTTCTGCGATGAGGGTGTCGCGCAATTCGATTTCGAGCTGGCGATTGAGTTGATTCAAACGATTGTCTATGAGGACAAATCCGCCACCAATGATGCCGATTATCACTGCCAAAAATGCGATGATTCGTAAGGCGCGTAGTCGCCGTTTTCGGGTGGCTGTGGGGTCTTCTCCCATGCCACGCTGAACCTGTCCATCCATTTCCCAGTCGAGTTTGATACTCATGATAAATCTCCTGTAATCACTGTATGATATGCGCCGTCGGCTTTTTGGATGATGAGCGCCCCATCGGGTGTGACATCGTGTGCGATGCCTGTCACACCATCTGCCGTGACTGTTTTTCCGAGTGTATCGAGCCGAGAGCGCCATGCGTCATATAAATCGTCTGAGCCAAGCCGATTTGCCCAATAATCCACCTTATTTAAGAGGTGAGCGGTGAGGTCGGCACGGTCGACGCGCTTATCGAGTGCCGTCTCGATATTGGTGGCGGTGTCAGCTAGGTCACTATTGCCAAAATTCACACGGATATTGACCCCCATACCCAACACAACACCCCCTAATTTATCACCCTGCCATATCGCCTCTGGCAATACACCGCAGACCTTTTTGCCGTCTATTCGCACATCATTTGCCCACTTGAGCGTGACATTGGCGATGCCTAAATCATCTAATAATTCCGCTACTGCCACCGCACCCGCCATAAATACCTGTTTTGCACCACTTGGCGATGGACGTAATATGACAGAGAGTGCCAATGCGACACCTGCGGGGGTATGCCATGTGCGCCCCATGCGACCACGCCCTGCGGTTTGTTCATCGGCAATCACGACAGCCCCTTGTGGTGCGCCGTTTTTGAGCCATGTGAGCGCCTCATTTTGGGTGCTGGCGAGTGATTCAAAAAAGCGAAAGGGGCGGTTGCCCAATTTTTGTGCGAGATGGGTTTGCGTGAGCATATTTTTATCCTAATTTGGGCAGAGTAACCCCTGTTTGGCTTTGATATTTGCCTTTTTTATCGGCATACGAGATTTCACAGACTTCATCACCCTCTAAAAATAATACTTGGGCGATGCCTTCATTGGCATAAACTTTGGCGGGAAGGGGGGTGGTATTGCTAATTTCGAGGGTGACGTGTCCCTCCCACTCTGGCTCGAAAGGTGTTACGTTGATGATAAGCCCGCAATTTGAGACAAAAATACCCGCTTCTAAAGCAAAATTTCCTGCTTCTGGAACAGTGAGGCAATAGACATCATGGTTGCCAGCCAAGTGACGTATGCTTACCACACGATGATTGCGGTAATTAGGTGAACTACATTCCATTTGTGGGATAAAAATAGCTTTGGAATGTGATTGCTCAAATTTTATGTTATTTTGGCGGTTAAAATCCTTGTGATGGCGATGTGTATTGGGTTCATCGGCATAAACCCCATGACGTAAATTCCATTCATCTGCCAAGCGATGGGTTGGGTATAAATGCCCGTTTGCGGGTTGATAAACCATTTCGTATCCCCGCGCCAAATGCCGATAGAGGGGCATTAGTGATTCGCCATCGCGCAAATCATCGGCTTTTAAGAGTCGTCCATCGCGTGTGATGAATTCATGGTCAGATGTCGCATGGATAACTGCGCCATTATCAAGTGTTATTTCCATGAGTGCATCGCGCCCAATATAGCGGGGTGCTTCTAGTAGCGTAACCATCACCCGTCCAAATTGCCCAATGCTATAGCCAAAGAATAATTCACCCGCTTCGCTTCGTTTTGCCATTTCTTCTAATGATACGGATGTATCATCAGCCAATGCGACTTTTGTATCACCCCTAAAACATCTTGCATACGTGGATTTTCCGACACAAATCGTCAATACACTGCGCGGGATACGGAAATATTCGACAGAACGCGCCAATGCAAACGAATTGGGTGGGATAATGCACACATCACTTTTGATGTCTACAAATGATTCTGGTGAGAAATTTTTTGGGTCTACTATGGCAGAAAACACATTTGTGAACACCTTAAATTCATCTGCCACACGCATATCATAGCCATAGGACGATACCCCATAGCTGATAACCCCATCGCGTTTTTGCGTCTCTACAAATGGCTCTATCATGCGGTGTTCTTGTGCCATTTTGCGAATCCAATGGTCTGGTTTGAGTCCCATAACGCCTCCTCTTTAACGGAAATGTATAGGGGCGCAATCTTGTTGCGCCCCTACATGGTCTATTGCATTAGGGATGATATATCATGCCCCATTATCCTGCAATGATTATTATAGAATCGGTGTGACAGATAAGAAATTGCCACGCTCGGCATTGGCTTTTTCGATACTCTCTTTAGACCCTAATACCACGATACGACCATTCTTGACCGCATCTAACGCCTCTGCGACTTTCTTCAAATCGGCATTGGTGGTACTCAACACCTGTTCACGGATTTTTTGACGTTGGGTATCGCTTATATTGGTCAAATAGCGGTTTAATGAGGCATAACCTTTGGCATCTGGCAAGAGATAGGGGTCAAAATCGCCAATCACGCCAATAATATTCTTGGTCAGTTCATCATCGCTGAGGGGTTCACCACGCAAAAAGTCGGCTGTGCCATCATACACATCTAATGTGCGGAGCAAATTGGGGTCACGATATGAGCCATACCCAAATATGCCAGAACTAGGGTCAAAGCTGGCAAATGCCCCATACGCCCCGCCCTGAATCCGAATCCGATTGAGCAGGTAGTCTATCCGCAGATAATTGATGGCGACATACATCGCCCCATGAAACTCAAACCCTGCTTCATAGATATTGCGTGCTTTGCCTACATAATTAACCTGTGTGGGGATAGATAATCCCTCATTGGCAGTGGCAAAGGTCGGATTCCATGTAACTTTGTTGATGCCGTTGGATGGCATGGCGCGAATGAATGACTCTAACTTGGGTTGGAATTTCTCCCAATTGGGCGCGTCTAGGGTCACATTACAAATCATCGTATCGCGGTTGATAAGGTGCTTTTTGAGCGATTCTAGCTTGGCGAGGATTCCTTCCCAATCACTATCAATTTTACTCGCTAAATCGCGCAAGAAGAACAGATAGCTAATGCCACCCATTTGTTCCCGCACCCAACCCGACAGGGTGAAATGTGAGCTAAGGCGACTGGCGACCATCATGTGACCTGCGGGGACGATGCGGGCTTCTAACCCCGCTTTTTCGGTGAAGAGAATTTGCTTAAAGCGTTCTTTGTCATCCAATTTGAGTGTGAGCAAAATATCTTGCAAAATTGCCAACACATCATCATTTTGCGATTGTATCCCTTTGGCGCGGATGAACATCCACAAGGCGCTCCCGGAACGGTCATATTTTTCGGTGGCGATGGTGCTGGTATCAATCCCGCCTGTTTTACTGCCGATGCGTTGGGTTAGGCGGACAAAATCCTCTTTTTCTGTTCCCATCTCCAATAGGGCGGTGCTGAACAATCCCATATAGGGGATGAGGTCTTGTGGGATGGTGTGCAAATCGAATCCCAAATCGAAATAGGTGATGCCATTGCTAAAAATAGCGTGATAGACCACAGTTGCGCCACTGCTTTGGCTCACTTCGATGGGGAAATTACGACTTTCGCGTTCTAAATCGCTTAATTTGAGAAATGGCAATTTAGCAATATCTTCTGGGGCATCTGGTGCTTCTTGTTTTTCGCGTAAGCGTTTAGTATCAGTGATGATGGCTTGAATCTCTGCATCAGACATTTTTGCGCGGGCATTATCTAAACGGGCGCGTTCTTCTGCTTCTATCCGTTGACGATAATTGGAATCTGGCTCAAGCAAAATAGTTGAGCGATGGTTGTTATTGAGCAGGTGCGTTTCAATCATTTTTTCAAAATAGCGATTGTCGTTGGCGATTTGTTTCTTGATGCCATCTAATGACGATTCATACGCCAATGGCGCGAGTGGGTCGCCACCATATAGCCATGTGGATAGGCTAGAGAACATCACTGCCAAACCGCGTGGAAATTGCCCTGTATTATATTCGCGCAGTGAAAATTCAAAGGTGTTCATGGCGGCTTCGATTTCGAGGGGGTCTATGCCGTCTTTGGCGAGTGCTTGCAGGGTTTGTATGATGGTATCTTCGACCTTGCCCGCATCTTCTAAGGCGACACCGCGCATCCCCGTAGAAAAAAGCATCTGGGCAGAATCGGCATCTAAGCCGAGACCCGCCACATCTTCACCCAGTTCAGAATCGAGTAATGCTTTATAGAGGGGTGAGGCAGGTGAGCCGAGTAAAATTTGTTCTAACATCTGGAGCGAAAGTGTGCGCTCGACATTGAGCGAATCTGGCAATGCCCAGTTCACTGTCACCAATGCTTTACCTTCTGCATCATCGCCCGCATCGTAGGGAATGGTGATACGGCGTGGCTCACTAAATTCTGGATGTGGGGTGAATGGATTGGCGACTTCTTTACGCTCAAAATTGGTGAGGTAGCTATCTACCAATTTCAGGCGCTCTTCTATGTTATCATCCCCGTAAAAATAAATCCGTGCATTGGAGGGGTGATAATAGGTCTCGTGGAATTCTTTGAATTGGTCAAAGGTTAAATCGGGGATGGAACGTGGATTCCCGCCAGAATTTGCCCCGTACAGGTTATCTGGAAACAAACTTGCGCCTGTTTCGAGATATAGCACTTGGTCTGGTGATGAATAAAAGCCCTTCATCTCGTTAAACACGACACCCTTATAAATCATCTCGGCATCGGCAGATTCTAATTCATAATGCCAACCCTCTTGTTTGAGGGTGTCTGGAGTCATCGTGGGATGAAATACTGAATCCAGATAGACATCCACAAGGTTATAAAAATCTTTGGTGTTTTGGCTGGCGACAGGATAAACGGTTTTATCTGCAAAAGTCAGGGCGTTGATAAATGTTGCCAATGACCCTTTGATGAGTTCAAAAAACGGGTCTTTGGTGGGGTATTTGCGCGAGCCACACAACACCGAATGTTCTAGGATATGGGGCAGACCTGTGTCATCGGGGGGGGGAGTGGTGAAGGTGATGCCAAAGCATTTATTTTCATCATTATTTTCTAGCGACAGCAATTCTGCGCCTGTTTTGATATGGCGGTAAATCCGTGCATTGCTATTGATTTCTGCGATGTGGGTTTCTTTGATGAGTTCAAAACCATGTAATGGGGTCATTTATATCACCTTTCAAATTTTTTTGAACGAACAATCTCAGTTTAGTGCAAAATTGGGGTAATGTCTACAAAGTATTTGATGAATGATTATTAATGGGTTGGGTGATGGGTGTTAGACGGCATATATGCCGCCCCTACAAACCCATGTCGTTCTTACATGCGTTCTGGCGATGTCATGCCCAATAAATCCAACACGCGCTTGAACATGGCTTTGGTCGCGCTATAAAAGGCGAGACGAGATTTTTGCAAATCGGGGTCTATGCCATCGGCAAAGGCACGCACGCGATCATACATCGGATGAAAGGCATTGGCGAGTTCCATCGCATAAAACGCGATGGTGTGTGGTGATAAATTTTCGCTGGCGATTTGCATAATATCGGGCAATTCCAAGCATTTTCGCAAAAAGGTGAGTTCTTCTGCGCCGAGTAGCGATAAATCTGCTCCATCAATGTTCACGCCACGCACATCTGCCTCCCGCAAAATTCCCGCACAGCGCACATGGGCATATTGGATATAATACACAGGGTTTTCGTTGCCTTGTGATACCGCCACATTAATATCGAATTTGAGATGTGAATCTGGACTGCGTTGAAGCAGAAAGTAGCGAATGGCATCGGCGCTGGTGAGGTCTATCAGTTCATCCAATGTATCGAATAATCCGCGCCGTGTGCTACCCTTAAATGGTTTGCCATCGCGCACGACACTGACCATTTGCACATGCACTACATGAATGAGTTCTGGGTCATATCCGAGCGCCACCACCCCTCTGCGGACGACTTGTGCTTGGGTAAAATGGTCTGCACCCAAAATATTGACCAAGAGGTCAAAGCCACGATTAATTTTGTTGATATGATAGGCAATATCGGGCAGGGTATAGGTCGCTTCGCCATTGCTTTTGACCAGTACACGGTCTTCTTCATCGCCAAAAGTCGTGCTTCTAAACCATTGGGCAGGCTTCAGATGGGCATTTTCGGCTTTGACCTCATCGGTCTCGCCTTCACGCACCACCGATGTATAGACATGCCCACGCGCCTTCAAATCATCCAGAATTTCCCATACAACACCCGTGTCGTATAGGGTGTTTTCGTTGAAAAAGACATCGTGTTTGATGCCAATCCGCGTACACGTCTCTTGAATCCAGCCAAACATGCGTTTTTCTGCGTATTCTTTGAACACTTCCCAATCGGCATCTTTGAGCGAGTCGCCTTTTTCTGTAATGAGGTCTTTGGCGTAATCAATTAGATATTCGCCCTGATAAAATTTATCCATATCGGGAATTTCGATGTCTTGACCCAATTCTTTAAGATACCGAATCCGCAGGCTTTCACCCAGATTGTGCATCTGCACACCGGCATTGTTGAAATAATATTCGCGCTCAACGGTGTATCCTGTGGCTTCTAACACACGGGCGATGCCATCGCCAAGAATTGCGCCACGACTGCGCCCGATGGTGATGGGACCTGTGGGATTGGCGCTCAGAAATTCGACCTGTGCGCGTTTGCCTGCGCCAATATCCAACGCACCAAATGTATCGCCAGATGTGATGAGAATATTCACCATATCCCGAATCCAATTTTCATCAAGGCGAATATTTACAAAACCGGGAGGCGCGACTTCTACGGCAGAGATAAAATCGGGTTTGGTCATGTGTTTGGCGATGATATTGGCAATGTCTAGGGGTGGCTTGCTCATCCCTTTGGACAAGGCAAGCGCCACCGATGCGCCATAGTCGCCTTGTTCAGGTTTTCTAGGTGGCTTAATATCAATGGCGGGAATATCGGCTTGGGGTAATTCACCCGCGTTTTGGGCTTTTTGGATGGCTTGACGGACGAGCGCCGCAATTTGATGAGTTAGGGGTTTCAATGTGACTGTATCCTCTTGATAAAAATGGCATAATCAGTCTTTATTCTAGCAAACCTTTTTCTTTCAGATAAGGTATGCACCGCTTAATGCCCTCATCTAACGGGATTTTGGGCGACCATCCCAACAAATCACGCGCTTTTTGGGTACTATAGGTAGTATCTGACGTGATAAATTTGAGAAAGCCAGTCCCACCCTTAATCATATCCAGTTTGGTGAACGGGCTAATTATCCGTATGAACAATTTTATCAAGGGGGTAGGGATACTAAGCCAATGCCTGCCACCTACTAATGCCGAATAGCTACCCAAAAATTCGCGCCATGTTGGAGCAGGGTCTGGGGTGCCATTAAAAATTTGCCCAATTGCTTGGTGATGTGTTGCCGATAATATGAGCAAATTGACCACATCATCCACATAAATCGGGGCGCTTTTGCCACTTCCATTCCCGATAAAAATAGTGGGTTTGCGTTTAGCGATGTTAAATGCCAATTTTGTCCATGTTTGGCTATGCGCCCCATAAATCATACCCGGTCGGATGATGCTGTACGGCAGGTTATGGACACTCGCCACGTCTATCAATGCTGTTTCGCCTTCCCCTTTGGTGACAGCATAGTCGTATGGAATGGGTTTTGTGAGGGGATGTTCTTCTGCGATAATTTTTGCCGATGGATACCCATACACCGCGATGGAACTCACATGCACAAATCGCCCCACACTTGCTTTTGCGGATGCGAGTGCCAATGCCCGTGTCGCATCCACATTGATGGCGCGTTGTTGAGCCATATCCCCGCCCAGCGCCGCCGCCACATGAAACACCACATCCACGCCGTTTAGGGCGGTATCCATCCATGCGGTATCGGTGGTCAAATCGCCCTGTATCAATTCCACACCCGCTAAATGGGCGATTTTCTCGCCCTTCTGCGGATTTCTGACCAATGCCTTAATCTGTATGCCTTGTGCAGATAGGGCGTGTATCAACGCCCCGCCCAAAAAGCCTGTCCCACCTGTGACGAATACGGTTTTCATGCGAGTTCCTCTACAGGTGCATCTGGATGGAGTAATTGTAAGTCATATAGCTTGGTATAGATGCCATCTTTGACGATGAGTTCATCGTGTGTGCCGAGTTCTACCAATTCACCTCTATCCAAAACGGCGATACGATGTGCCACGCGCACGGTACTAAAGCGATGCGCGATGATAATCGTTGTGCGGTTTTGCATCAGGTGGGTGAGTGCCTCTTGGATGAGATGCTCACTCTCGCTGTCTAGGCTGGAAGTGGCTTCGTCCAACAACAAAATACGCGGATTTTTGAGTATGGCACGGGCGATTGCTACCCGTTGGCGTTGCCCACCACTGAGTTTTGTCCCACGTTCTCCGACAACTGTCTCGTAGCCATCGGTTAATTCGGTGATGAATTGGTGGGCATTGGCGGCTTTGGCGGCGGCGATGAGTTCATCTTCTGTGGCATCCAGTTTGCCATAGCGGATATTCTCGCGGATTGTCCCGCCAAAGAGTAATGTTTCTTGTGGCACAATGCCGATATTCTCGCGCAGGCTGGCTTGGGTGATGTCGCGCAAATCCACACCATCCAGCAGAATTGCTCCATCGGTGGGGTCATAAAAACGGGGTATGAGGTTAAAGGTGGTGGATTTTCCCGCGCCACTTGCGCCAACAATGGCGAGAATTTCGCCTTCTGCCACTTCTAATGAGATGCCTTTTAGCACCTCTTGTTTGGTATCATAGGTGAAGTCCACATCCTGAAAGGTGATTTTTCCGCGCACATTGGTGATGGTTTGTGCGTTGGGTTTGTCTTTGACGCTGGGTTGAGTGTCTAAAATCTCGAATACACGCTTGGTAGAGCCAATCGCTTTTTGGAAATTGCTATATAACCCCACCAGTGAGGCAAAACTGCCTGCTACGGTGATTCCATAGAATAAAAAGCTAATCAGTTGCCCCCCTGTGAGGCGTTGGGCAATCACTTCTTGCCCACCAAACCATAAAATTAGGGTGAGGCTTCCGAATGCCAAAAATCCGACAAATGGACCAAACACCGAATTGATACGCAATAACTGTAATGCCGCCTTAAATGAACGGGTGATGGCATCGTTATAGCGTTGGATTTCGTATGGTTCACGGACAAAACTTTTTACTTCGCGGATATTCTGGAGTGATTCTTCCATCACTACGGTTGAACCAGCGAGTTCATCTTGGATGCGGGTGCTAATGCGTTGTAGGTAAAATCCAAATACAAAGCCTAAGCCCACCAATACAGGGATAAGCGCGAGGATGAAGAATGTGAGGCGCGAATTGATGATGAACATCACCACCACAGAGCCAACCATGACGGTGGTTTGTTGGAGCAACACATTGACATTATCTGTCAAAACACTTCGCATAGTGGTGACATCCAATGACATGCGCGAGACCAATTCACCCACACGCCTTTCAACAAAAAATCCCATCGAAAGGGTATTGAGGTGGGTATAAAGCTGGGTACGCAAATCTACCATGATGCGTTCACCAATATAATTCAGGTTGTAGCCCTCAATGAATGAGGTCACAGACCGCAACATGAATACCACTAACAAAAATACAGTCACTTGATTGAGCAGGTCTAAATTTTGTTGTGTAAGCGCCGAATCTACGACTTGTTGAATAATCGCGGGGAAAACAAGGCTCAAGCCTGCGCTTGCCAATGTCCCCAAAATTGCCAATGCCAAACGCCGTTTATATTTGCCCAAATAGCCCAACATGCGTCGCCATTGCGTTGGGACATTGGGAATATCATCTAATTCGTCTTCATCTGCTTTGTTTTTACTTCCATTTTTTTTCCCGCTCCGTCTGACACGTATCATAGGGATTTTTCTCTCTTTTATGAAATTAGCCATAGCTATAAAAAATAGTGTACTACCCACTGTGTTAGCAATACGTTGAAATTAGATGAATCGTTGCACACAAATTGGCAACACATGGTCATGGGCGAGGTGATATAATGGCGCATGTATAGGCATTGATAAATCAGAATAGGGCGTATATGGTCGCAATTTTTGGTGGGTTAGATAAAGATAATTACGATAGGCAATATTCAGATAGTTACTTGCTTAAGCGTATCATTCAATATTTTAAGCCCTATCGCAAACAAGTCCTGTGGGCGATGGGTAGCTTTTTGGTCGTCTCTGTCACGTCTTCACTTGTGCCGATATTTATCGCTGATGGTGTGCGGGTTTTGGGACAAAATGACCAAAGCGTGTTATTTGTGCTGATGATTGCGCTCTTGATCGCGGCATTTGTGCAGTATGGGGCAAATTGGGTGCGGCGATACTTGCTCAGTTTTGTGGTGGGAAATGTTATTTCGCAAATGCGGAAAGATGCGTTTGCCGCCGCATTGGAGCGCGACCTTGCATTTTATGATACGCATAAATCGGGCAAAATTGTCAGCCGAATCACCAGCGACACCCAAGAATTTGGTGATGTTATCCTCATTGCTAGTGATGTTATATCGCTCCTCATTCAAGTCTTGGTGCTTACAGTGGTGTTGGTGTCGCAATCTGTCACACTAACGGCACTGATAATTGGCACATTGCCAATTATTGTTGGGGCGGCGACATTCTTTCGTTGGTTGGCGCGGATTGCCACCCGTCAGGGGTCACGGGCGATGGCGGCGGTCAATGATAATATTCAAGAGAGTGTCGCTGGCATCAGCGTTGCCAAAAATTTTCGTAAAGAACGCTTTATTTATGATGAATTTGTCAATATCAATCATCAATCCTATCGTATCAATATGCGTCGTGGGTTTGTCTTGGCGATGGTCTTTCCGGTACTCAATGCGTTGGCTGGTTTTGCCATTGCGCTGGTGTTATATGTGGGTGCATTGCATATTTATTGGCAAAATATTGATGTAGGAACATGGTTTTTGTTCATACAAGGCGTAGACCGTTTTTGGTTTCCGTTTATCAATATGGCAGCGTTGTGGAGTCAATTTCAACAAGCATTGAGCGCCACAGAACGTATTTTTGCCCTAATTGATGCCGATAACACCATTATTCAATCGAATAATTTGCCTGTGGGTCATTTGCAGGGCAAGGTCGAATTTGTGGATGTGGTGTTTGGGTATTTGGCAGACCAACCGATTCTCAAAAATTTTGACCTCACCATCAAAGAGGGTGAAAGTGTGGCATTTGTGGGGCATACAGGCGCAGGTAAAAGCACCATTGCCAAGCTCATCACCCGTTTTTATGAATTTCAGACAGGGCAAATTTTGGTGGATGGGCGCGATATACGCACATTCGATTTGCAGTCGTATCGCTCGCGGTTGGGGATCGTGCCACAACAACCCTTTTTATTTAGCGGGACAGTCCGCGAGAATATCCGCTATGGGATTCCAGATGCAACCGATGAACAAATCAACGAAATTGCTTACAGTGTAGGTAGTGGTGAATGGCTCGAAACATTGCCCAATGGACTCGATACCGATGTGGGTGAGCGTGGCGCACGATTGAGTATGGGGCAACGCCAATTGGTGAGCCTGATGCGTGTCTTGCTCGAAAAACCAGCGATTTTCATCTTAGATGAAGCCACTGCCAGCGTAGACCCGTTCACCGAGTCACAAATTCAAGAGGCGTTGCATCTCATCCTCAAAAATTCGACATCCATCCTCATCGCCCACCGGCTGAGTACCGTGCGTGATGCAGACCGCATTATTGTGTTAAAAGAGGGTGCAATCATTGAGGAGGGGAGTCATGAATCGCTCATGGAAAACGGTGGGCATTATGCCGAGTTGTATAATACGTATTTCCGTCATCAGAGTTTGGATTATGTGGAAAACTCAAAAATGATGTTTGCAGAGGGATAAAAAAGAGAGGCGTAGCGGGTGTTGATACGCCTCTCTTTCATTTGTATCACACGTTAATTTTCGATTTCCACAGCCATTGCGACTGCTTCACCACCGCCCAAGCACAACGCCGCCACGCCACGTTTTAAGCCTCTGTCTTGCAAGGCATGGATGAGGGTAATGAGTACCCGTGCGCCACTCGCACCTAATGGATGCCCCAGCGCAATCGCGCCACCGTTGACATTCACTTTTTCTAATGGCACATGATGTCCATCGCGTGCCAACCCGCGTAAATCGGCTAATACTTGCGAGGCAAATGCTTCGTTAATCTCGAATAAATCCACATCATCCACTGTCCAGCCAGCGCGTTGTAATGCGACAGGAATCGCCTTCACAGGGGCATAAAATATCCATTGTGGGTCTAATGCCGCCTGACCATACCCCACCACACGGGCAATTGGGGTGTGACCATGTTTTTCGGCATAGCCCCGACTCGCCACGACCATTGCCGATGCGCCGTCATTCATCCCTGGCGCGTTGCCTGCTGTGACCACACCATCTTTTTCAAAGGCGGGTGCAAGTTTGGATAGTGCCTCTAGGGTGGTATCTGGTCGGATGGGTTCATCTTTATCTACTATCGTGTCACCCTTACGTGATTTGATGACCACAGGGACTATTTCTGCCTTAAATTTACCCGATTCGGTGGCATTATGGGCGAGTTGATGACTACGCACCGCAAATTCATCTAATTCACGGCGCGGAACTTCGAGTTGGCGGGCGATAAATTCCGCCGCATTGCCCATGCCCCAATCGCAAAGCGCACACCACAACCCATCAGTTTGGAGCGAATCCCGCAGTTGAATATGCCCATATTTGTTGCCCATGCGGATGGAATCGTTCAAATAAGGGGCGCGACTCATGCTTTCTACGCCACCCGCCAAATACACATCACCATCTTCTGCTTTGATGGCGTTGGCGACCATCATCACACTTTTTAGGCTACTGCCACACACTTTGTTGACGGTTGTCCCACCAATGCTATCGGGCAATCCTGCCCCTTTGCTAATTTGGCGGGGAAGGGCTTGTCCTGTGCCTGCACTGACCACATTCCCCAGTATAAATTCACTGATATGTTCTGGATTAACCCCACTGCGGTCAATGGCGGCTTTCACTGCGACAGTGCCAAGCTCGGCAGCGGTGAGTCCCGCGAGTGCGCCCAAAAATTTGCCGTGAGGGGTGCGTGCGCTCCCCAAGATAACGATGTCGCGTGCTGTTTTTGTCATGTTTATGTCTCCAAAATGATGATTTATTCTTAAAAATAGTGAATTTAAGGGCAGATTTGCCCCGATGAGATTTTTGGATACCTTATGTAACGGTTTCCCATGCTGTTTTGAGGTCATGATAGATATTATCGAGCGTATCGGGGATGATGCGCGTTTCTGCAACCACACCCATAAAATTGGTATCGCCATTCCAACGCGGGACGATATGAAAATGATAATGGGCGGCAATGCCCGCACCCGCCGCCGTACCAATATTTGCCCCCATATTAAATGCCTGTGGATGATAGACATCACGCAAAACCCGCAGGCACTTGTTGATGACCAACATCATATCGGTGAGCGCTTCTGTGGGCATATCTTCTTGGCTAGGGACATGGGCATACGGCACAACCAGCAAATGCCCGTTGTTATAGGGATAGCGATTGAGCGTCACATACACATAATCGCTACGGGCGATGACCTGTTCGGTTAGGTCGTCTGCCAAAATCTTATTGCAGAATACACACCCCTCTACGGGCTTTTTTCCCCCTTTGACATATGTCATACGCCAAGGGGTATATAAATTTTCCATCAAAAAACCTCTAAATTCAATTTTTCGATGATTATAAACGAGGCTGTTCACAATAAATAGACTGATATGGGATTGATAAACTTACCTCAATACGCTATTATAATGATATAGACGGGCGGTTAGCTCAATTGGCAGAGCATACGCCTTACACGCGTGAGGTTATAGGTTCGAGTCCTATACCGCCCATACTATATAAAAAACGGGAGACAATATTGTCTCCCGTTTTTTGTTTTTCATCGAAATGTCAGGAACGGAAACCCCTGCCTTTAGGCATGGGGATGCTTATGATTATCATTAGATATCAATCACCAATAGCGGAGTTTGTAGAAGCTACCATAGCATAACTATAGCCTGCTTCTTTGCTTTTGGCGGCGGCGATGGCAAAAATCATCAAGCCAAAACCAGCCTTAGCCGCCACATCAGCGATAGCATAGCCAACTTGTACCGCCACGGTTGCGGTAGCATTGCCACCAATACCACCTTCTACTAAGATGGGGATGAGGTACACAATAGGGTAGAAGCCCCATGTGGCAAATAAGAGTAGGCGAGCATTGCGTACTAATACTTTTGCTTCACCAGGTTGTTCATTGATAGAATTCCCTAAACCGACAAACAATTGATACAGGATATATACAAATGGGATAGTGCTGATGAAGCCCCACAATGCGCGAGTGCCTATATCGGTAGCGATTTCACCAGGATAACCTAAGATGACCATCAATGCTGCGGCGGTTGCCAATGAGAAGGTCAGACGACCCTTATTTTTGGGATTGATGACATAAATTAATTCTGCAACCAACAATGGCACTGTTAGTAACCAATCAATATAACGATAGGCATCGTTAAATCCTTTGCCTGTAGCCACATATTTGCCGTCTACGAGCGCGTAAGCCCCATTCCAGCTTTCGTAAATACGAAGATAATGATATCCCGCCACAGCAACGACTAATGCCGACATCACTAATGCGCTACGATATTGTGGCGCGACTTGTGGACGGGCTAGAATGAAAAAAATGAATGCGGCAAACATTGCCGCAAACGTGAATGAAAATGCGTTTGATGCGAGTTGAAACTCAGCAATACTTAATTCTGGCATAACCATATCCTTTTTTATGTTTTGAATATTCACAGTTTTTTGAACGTTATGAAATTGAAACTATTATATACCTAATAACTGAATGGTGCAAGGGTAATCGCATCAAAATAAAGGGTAATCGCATCAAAATAGGTTTAACCATATTTTATTTTTTGTGGCTGACATACGAGCCTAAAGGCTCTAGTACAGCCATTACATCCCTCAAAACGGGTATGTGCGTAAT
>DAOTUO010000021.1:0-4577 GCA_034436595.1 Anaerolineae bacterium
CGTGGGATGGCGGGTATTCATTTTTAGTAATTATGTTCTGATTCCTGTTTTCAGGTGCTGGGGGATACCCCCAGACCCCCTCAGAAAAACAGTAATACCAGTATACAGTATTACAGAATTATTCTTGAGAGCGAACACACCGAAGCCCAACGCCGCTGTCCCCGTCCGTCGGGATGTACCAGTTGCGGTTGACGGAACGCACATTCGAAAGGTTATTGAACCAAGACCCGCCACGAAGCACACGGAGCGATGTATTATCGCTAACACTTTCATCAGTCTCATCATACGGATAAGCCCCATAAAAACTGCTCACCCATTCCCAGACATTACCACTCATATCCATAGCCCCAACCCATGATACGCCTTGTGGATAACTCCCCGCAGGGGCCGTAGTGTCATAGCCATCATTAACTGTTGCATCACGCCAATCATATTGACAATTCTCATCACAAAAATTGAGGCGTGTGCCATCAACTTGGTTTCCCCATGGATACATCAGGTTGTTGGGTCCGCGGGCGGCATATTCCCATTCCCGTTCTGTTGGCAACCTGCCACCACGCAACTCACAATAATCGCGTGCCTCAAACCAGTTAATGCTCTCTACAGGCAATTCATCCCCTGTGAAATAATTAGCATCGGCTTTTTGCCCACCAAATTGGGCAAATTGCGCTTGTGTCACCTCATATTTGTCTATCCAAAAGGGTTGGTCAAAACATTGTTCATGTTGCGGGGATTCGGCTTCAAAAAAATCACGCAAACCGGTGCTTTCACCATATTGGGTTGCATAGGCGCTATATGCCACATCTATTTGTGCATCGGTACTCCCCATCATAAAGCACCCCGCAGGCACAAGCACCATCGTCACCCCGTCAAATTCTTGTTCTTGCGGTGTCCAATCTTCATTTTGGGTAATGGGTGTAAATCCGATTTCAGCTGTAATAGTCGCTGTTGGTTGTGGGGTATTGGTCGCTGTCGGCAAATCGGTGTTTGTGGCTGTCGACAAATTGGTATTGGTCGCCGTTGGCAAATCAGTTGGTTCTAGGGTTGATGTAGCAGGCAATTCTGCCCTGTCGGTCGCCGTTGCGGTGTTATTTTCCGCTACCGATGGCACATTCTCTTGATTGCTCAAGATACCCACAAGTGCAATGATTAAAATTAGCACACCAAATGCCACCCCACCCATAACCAGTTTCGGCGTGGTGGACGGGATGTATCCCGTCCCTACAGGGGTCGGATTCGGTGTAACCGATGGAGGCATAGATACAGGTTTAGGCGGGATATAAGCGGGTTGTGGGGTATAAAAAGGCTTGGGCATGGGTGGCGGGGTATAAACAGGTTTCGGCATCGGTGGGGGTGTTGGGGCTGGTAGCACAGGTGGGTTATTGACCAAATCAAATGGGTCAAAATCCGTGCCATATCGCGCCGTGAAGTCGTTCCACTTTTTCACGGCACGTTTTACGGTACTAGGGTCGCTCGCCAATTCATAAATTTCGGCATAGCGGTTGATGCGCTCTCTCCATTCGTCACATTCAACACCCCATTCACCATAATCAAGACTTTTCACATTCTGAAAGGCGCGTTTTGCCTCATCAAATTCGCCTGCATACGCCGATTTTTGGGCATCCTGAAACAATTTGATAATCGAAGTGGCGTTGGTATTGGGTTCTGGTGGGCGCTTGGCATAAATATTGCGGTGTTTATCCCATTGAATCTTCGCCATACCTGCTTTGAGGCGGTTAATCATATCGGCGGGGTCGCCATCATACACATACCATTGCGCCCGCATGGGTGTGACGGCGGGTGGAATCGTGTATTGGGTGTGGTCATCCATCACAAACGGCAAGATGGGGCGGTTGCGCTCGGTGGCGTATGTGAGTTCTGCAAGGCAATAAGCAGATTGCACCGATTTTTCCGATACAACGAAAATAAACACCTCACACCACTCGATGTTATCGAGGATGGTCGCCCACCAATCCGCCATAATGGGAATATCACCATCCCACCACACCTCATGACCATTCGCACGAAGTAAGTCTATGACCTTCCCCACATCGGTTTTGACACTGCGTGAATAACTCACGAAAATTTTCATTGGCACAGTCATTGATTGCAAAAAATAATGATGATGGTGATTATAATCGGTTTATATAAAATTAGCAACGAATTTTGTATGAGAGAAAAATCTGGGAAATAGGACGGCATCATATCTGTGCCGTCCCATATATACCAAATGCTTATTGCACAGCCACTTGCAACAAGGTCATGATGCCCGCATTATCTCCTGTGGCGAGGAGTGTTCCATCGGGGCTAAAAGCGACACTGGTCGCGCCATAAATATACCCGACATAGGTTTCCATCAATTTGCTGTCGGCGGTTTGATATATCGTGACGGTGTTATCCAAACTGGCTAGTGCAATCAATGACCCACTGGTGTTGAATGTGATGGATACAATCAGGTCGGTGGGGCCGGTAATTTCCGATTTGAGCGCGAGGCTGGCGCTATCGAACAGGCTTACACGGGCATTATTGCATACGCGCACACCGTTTATATCGCCAAAAGAGGCACAATGCGCCACGGCAAAGGTGCTTCCATCGCCCGTAATCGCCAAATCGGTGATGGATTGTGTCGCAAGCGCCAATGGGCTTGGGGTGCTGGTGGCTAAATCCCATACCCACACACTGGCATCATCCGCCGATGTCACCACACGATTATTGCCGATGAATATCACACCGCGCACAGACGATATTTGCCCGCTATAATCGGCAACAACATCGCCTGTGGCAAGATTAAACACGCGCACACCACCCAATGAACACCCGCTAGACAAATCGCCCACCAAGCACCCGCTAATCGCACCCAATGACCAATCTGGGCTAATGGCAAAATCCACCGGGAAGAATGGCTGGAATCCGGCTTGTAGGGTACGAATCACCGCCCCGCCCTGCCAAATATTCAAGATGCCCAAATAATCGCCTGTGGCAACTTGTGAGCCATCTGCCCTAAAATCCACAAAGCTCATCCGCGCCAGTGCGTCATGATTCAGCGCCTCACCTGTGCGTTCACCGTTGGCACTCCCCCAAAAACGCACGGCGTTATCGGCACCATTGGCAATGGCGAATTGTGACCCGTCTGGCGCGAAGGCAATATCCACCACACTACCGCCTGCTTCCACTTTGCCAATTTCGAGGGCATTATTGGGGGCAATTTCGGCAAAGCGTGTGGCACGCATCCCCGTCACAGGAGCAAGATAATAGGCTTGTGACCGATTGATGTCCGATTCTGGAATCCATGGATACAGGTATGTACCGTTATCTTGGCGATACGAAATCTGCCACCACAGCACACCTGTCCCGCACAAGGGACCCCCAACGACATTATAAACACTGCTGGCTAACCCATTGGCGACCAGTGGTGAATTTGGTGATGGGGCTTGGCGGATGGTTACACCGTCTTGAATTGTCACTTGTGCCTGTCCACCGACAAATAAGCGTGGCGATAAATAATCCGTATAGCCATACGTACATGCCGATGCGAGTGGTACGGTGATGGTTTGCGAGGTGGTGGGCAAATTGGTGCATCCTGCACCTTGTATGTTGCTCACACTGCGGTTGACCCATCCTAATTCGCCTGTTTTGAGGATAACTTGTCGCCATTCACCATCATCGCTCACACCAATCACGTTATACACATCACCAGAGCGCACACGCTCGCCTGTTTCTGGTTGGGATAACCCTGGCGACCAACGAATCCGCGCATCTAACGCATAGAGTTGGCAAGTAGGCGTGATTCCCGTCACGGGGGCGCTGACAGTCACACTATTCGATGGTGGTTGATACGATGTACTCTCGACAATCCGCACAGGCAAGTTATAGCACCCTGCCCCGTTCAATTGCACCGCATTGATAGATGCCCATACCAGACGTTCACCAAAATCAAGCGCATACCACGCGGTATCTGCCGTCCGTCCGATGACAGGGACGAATGAGGCGGCGCTCAAATCGGTGATATAGGTAGATTCCAAATTTGGCTCACCATACACAGAGGCAGACCGTCCCACAAATGCCGATGCAGAGCAGTTAATCGCCTCACTCGTCCAATTCACGGGCTGACTAATGCCTGTGGCATAGCTCGGAGTGAGCAGGCGTGCATCGCATAGGGCATAGACATAATTATCAGACGATAAAATGATGGTGATAGGGGATTGTAGGGCGCTATCGTAGGTCAATTGCACCTGATACGGTGTAACCGAATAGCCCAAATTATAGCCTGTGACCAATGGACAACCCAAAGCACTATCATTCGTTTGTGATAGCACCACAATCGTCCCACCTGTGGCTGTGCCGATATTAGGCAAAATCCCCTTCACAAGCGCATCGGCACGGGTATAAATATCTTGTTCCGTTTGAGCAATGCTGGCAAAGGGGAGTAGGAGCATCCCCACGAGTAAAAAGGCAAATAAAGCGATGGTTTTACGCATGTAAAAATCCCTCCATGCAAATTTCAACTATATTTGCTATCAGTATAAACTGCATAGAGGGGTTATGGCTATAAAGAATTACGAAAAATTTATGGTAGA
>DAOTUO010000022.1:0-7374 GCA_034436595.1 Anaerolineae bacterium
CGTGTATCGGGGTCTGGTGGGTGTAATAGTTATGGCGGACGCTATAGCATCAATGAAGGCGCAATCGTCTTTAGCGAGGTGGTTAGCACCTTAATGGCGTGTGTGGATGAATCAATATCGGCACAAGAAGGGTCATTCTTCTTTGGACTAGAAAAAGCGACCACCTACGAAATTTTTGCCGATGAACTGGTCATCTATTATGGCGATGGCGCAAAAATGACATTTTCACGCATAAAAATAACTGAAATACAATAACATCTTACAGGGGCAACGGCTTATGTTGTCCCTATATCCTATACATCATCATAATTATAACGCATAATCACACCTATATAATGATGGACGTTTTAGGATAACCTTATATGCACCGAATCATTTTTCTCATGTCAGATACAGGCGGTGGGCATCGGTCTGCCGCCGAAGCCATCGGCGAAGCCCTCTATCGCAAATATGGACGCGATACCTTTGATATTCAATTGGTGGATGTGTACCGCAAAATGCGCTATCCCATGAATATCCAACCCGAAATGTACCCAGAGATGGTCAACAAAACCCCATGGCTCTGGGGCTTGGGTTATTATTTTGCCAATTTGCCCTTCATTGCGCCCATCGTGCGCCGTTGGTTGTATATCACCAATCACAATCGCCTACAAAGGATGTACGTTGACCATCCCGCCGATATGATTATCAGTGTTCACTCGGTCATCACGCCTCCTTCGATGTATGCATATATGGCGCAAAAAATGACCATCCCCTTTTTGGTTGTTGTGACAGATTTGGTCTCTACACCCCGTTTCTGGTATGAAAAACGCGCTCATCACACGTATTTGCCCACCCAACGCGCTTATGAACGTGGCAAAAAACTCGGATTGCTTCCTCATCGTATGAGCGTAACAGGTTTGCCTGTGCATCCCCATTTTACCGATTCCCCCCAAGATAAAGCAGATGTCCGCCATGAGCATGGCTGGTCAGACGATTTGCCTGTGGTGATGTTGGTGTTTGGTGGTGATGGCATGGGGCAATTGCTCAAAACGGCGACAGCGATTAACGATAAACGACTCAAGTGCCAATTGGTCATTATTGCGGGCAAAAATGAGGAGCGCAAAGCCACGTTAGAAGCCATGCAGTGGCATCAACCCACATATATTTATGGCTTCATCACCGATATGCACGTCAAAATGCGCGGTGCAGATATTTTGGTCACGAAAGCCGGTCCCGCCACCATCACCGAAGCGACACTCGCGGGATTGCCGATGATACTCAGTGGTAAAATCCCTGGGCAAGAAGATGGTAATGTGTGGCATGTGGTAGATAACAAGGCAGGGGTGTATGCCAGCCGTCCTAAACAAGTGGCGAATATCCTCGAAAAATGGCTGATGGATGAGCGCATCTGGCACGCATATGCCCAAAATGCCAAGAAAATTGCTCTGCCCGATGCCGTATGGCAAATTGCAGAAGGCATTTGGGAACATTTACACCTCCCCGCAAAAACCGATATATAATGATGTAAAAAGATGGAGATAGTTGGCATGACTGACTCAATTTTGGAAAAAGTGATTACAGAAGCAGAATTGCTTTTGTTAGATAAACAACATGATAATTTGTGGGTAGAAGTCGAAAATAACACAATTTTTTTTGTGGAGAGAAATATGACTTGGTTGCACACCAAAATAATTCAAAAACTATTTAGTCGGATTAGCTTATTTGTTGAAGACCATAAACTGGGTGAAGTGATGATAGATGGAGCGCGTTATATCCTTGTTGGAGCAAGTGAATCTATCCAACGGGCGTATGTTCCGGACTTATCTTATGTCCACAAAGACCGTTTTCCAGATGATTTTAATTGGAATGGCGATTTTTTTGGCGCACCCAATTTAGCTGTAGAAATTATTTCGCAAGGACAAACGACCAAACAGATGATTAGCAAACTTGACCGTTATTTTGAAGCGGGAACACAAGAGACATGGCTTATTTATCCCGATAAACAAGTGGTTTATCAATATACTGTTGATGGTGATATGCCACTTGTCTATGATATTTCAGACACGCTCACATCGAATTTATTTCCCAACCTAAAAATTGTCCTGCATGATATTTTCACGCCTGTTCTATAACATAAAATTGATGCGGAGCATTTGCACCGCCCCACAAAAACCGATATATAATGATGGAAATAGGATAAGAGGTATGAGCGATGACCGACAAAATGCTGGAAGCAATAATTACTCAAGCCGATTTGTTGATGCTAGATGCTCAATATGATGATAATCGTGTAGAAATCGAAGATGGGCAAATAATCTTAGGGGAGAGAGCCATGACGTATTGGCATCATAAAATTATTGAAAATTTATATGACCTGCTCAAGCCATACGCAAAATTACATCATTTGGGCTATGTTCATAGTGATGGATTTCGATATATCATCACAAAAACAAATACAAGCATCACCACTGCTTATGTACCCGATTTATCATTCATTCGTAAAGAGACTTTTCCAGAAAATTTTGTGTTTGATAGTGATTTTATCGGCGCACCCGCTTTAGCTGTAGAAGTTATTTCACGCGGGCAATCCTATGCTCAACAACTGAATAAAATTAGCCGCTATTTAGAGGCAGGGTCAGATGAAGCATGGCTTATTCATCCAGACCAACACGTTTTATATCAGCATAAGCAGGCTGGGGAAGCCTTTCGTTATGGTATTTCAGATATACTCACATCAGATTTATTCCCCAACCTAAAAATTGTCCTGCACGATATTTTTACACCTGCCCCCTAATCACAGTTTATTACTTCATCCCAAAACGACCTGCAAGGCGCGGATAAACCGTCCTGCGGGTGCATTATCCTCGCCCATTTCTACAAAAAAGAAATAAGGCTCTATCAATTCGAGTTCCATCAGCATCAAACCCTCATTCACCCGCACCACATCCACCCGCGCATATAACAACGGTGTGCGGAATAGGCTTTGTGCCGCCATGAGCATATCACGGGCTTGTTCTATCAACGCATCAGATGGGGTTTGTGGTGTATTCACACCGCCCTGCACCCGAATATCACCACTAGTGGGGATTTTTTGCACCGCATGGCTAAATTGTGGCGTGCCATCTGACCCCATAAAAAATAAAAATGACCATTCGCCATCTGTTGTGATTTGGGGGATGAGGGCTTGCACCAATAATGCCGATCCCGCCACCGCCGACTCAAATTCAGCTTGACCTGCCTCTGCTTGCTCAACGGTGTCATAGCGCAATAACCCGTATGCCCCACCACCAACACACGGCTTGGCGACGGCACTCGTCCAGTTTTGTTCGCGCATAATATCGGCAATAACTGCCTTGTCGCCTTTTTCGACCCATACCGATGGTGGAATCCGTATGCCCAATGTTGCCAATTCGCTCAGATAGTGCTTATCAATATTCCAGCGCATAATTGCGATAGGATTCCAAACCGGCAATTTTTCGATACGGTCAAACCATGCCAAAAATTTAGGATAATTATCGGCAAGAAAATAATCCCATGTTGTTCGCACTACAATCGCAGAATAGGCTTCCCAACTAATTTCTGGGTCATTCCAGCCCACATTTTCTAATATAATACCTGCTTCTTCGAGCAAATTGGCTTGTGCTATGAGCATCTCAAAATCTGAGTTAACATAGGTTTTCTCACCCGTTTCTTCGGCTTTACGGGCGATTTTTGCCCAATGACCGGTTAATTCAGAAGATGGTGTGAGATTGGTAAACGAGACAAATGCGACTCTGGGCATAAAAAACTCCTTATGATAAGGTGAACAAACACATACGCCATTATAACGAGAATCTGGCGTATGCACGATAACCATTCGTCTAACGCCCTCTGTGAAAAATTCATACTATCAGCCTGTTTTAATTTTGATGCGATTACCCTTATAATGAGGATAAATTCCTAGCCCAAATTGTTACTTAGCGTTATAATGAATTTTGGTATAGAAATCGGTTCAACAATCACAAAAGGTTGCTATCATGTCCGAAACACCCAAACTTACCCCAGAACACATGCAAACCCTCTATGAAATTACAGGTCAGATGATTTCATCACTCAATTTTGATGTCGCGCTCAACAACATCATGGATTCTGTGATGCACATCACCAAAGCCCAACGCGGATTTTTGATGATGGCAGATGAAGACGGGGAGTTGCGTACATTGGTTGTGAAGGGTGTAGACGAAGCGACACTCAATCAAGAGGGATATAGCACTACCATCGTGCGTGAGGTTGTTAGCACAGGCAAGGTTTTGCTCACCAACAACGCCCAATTCGATAGCCGCTTTCAGGCAGGGCAGAGTATCATCATGCGCGGGTTACGTGCTATTTTGTGTGCGCCGATGATGGTGAAGGGTCGCCTCTTGGGAGTGTTATATGTGGACACGTCCATGAAATCGGGCAATTTTACCCAACCCGATTTGGATTTGTTGAGCGCGGTGGCTGGTCAGGCAGGTATTGCCCTAGAAAATGCGCGACTCTATACGGTGGCAGTGGAAAAAGGGCGTATGGAACGCGAATTGCAAATGGCAAGCGAAATTCAGCAGGCACTTTTGCCACAAACCATGCCCAATGTCGCTGGCTATGAAATTGTCCCATTTTGGCAAGCCGCCAGAGAGATGGCAGGCGATTTTTATGATGCGTTCAAACTAGCAGATGACCGCTTTGGTGTAGTGATTGCCGATGTATCCGATAAAGGGGCAGGGGCGGCGCTCCTCATGGCGGTATCGCGCACGATGATTCGTGCCAACGCCTATGCGGGATTGTCTCCCAGAGAGACCATCCGCCGTACCAATGACCTCATCGTAGAAGATGTCGCTAGTGGCATGTTTGTCACGGTTTATCACAGCCTATTTTTGCAAAATGGGCAGAGTATTCATGTCAATGCGGGGCATAATCCGCCATTGCTGTATAGTCGGCATAAAGACGATATTACCATCCTCCCCATTGGTGGCAGGGCATTGGGCTGGGAAGTAGATAACCCCGTACAAGAACTGTCTATCCAGATGGAAGCAGGTGATATGATGATTTATTACACCGATGGACTCACCGAAGCCGAAAATCCGCATGGTGAGCCGTATGGCATGGATAGATTGCGACAAATTATTTTGGCAAATGCGATGCAACAAACCGCCATCATTATGCGTAAAATAGTTGACGACGTAGAGTATTTCTGTGAGGGAGTGCCACCATTCGATGATATGACTGTGATGATTGTGCGGTATAAGGGATAAAATAACGATGATAAACCGATTACGCGATTTTTGGGATAATGTAAGGCGAATTTTTTTCTTAATCATGTTGCTGTTTGGCATTGCCATTCTAACAATTACGCTGGTTGCCCCAGAAAGCATCAAACAATTTGTAGAAGGCATCAATGTCTTTTTGCGCCTGCTATTTTTGGGTGGGTTATATGGTGTATTTGGCTTTTATGCCTACCGCGTCTTAAATGGCAGACAAGAAGAAAAGGGGATAGACGGACTCATCTCCCGCACGGGTGGTAAAGTGACGGGAATTAGCCCCGATATTGCTCAAGTACAAATCCACAAAGCATTACACGAAGTGGGCGGGATAAAATCGTTAGATGTTGATGTTGATGAACGGCGCGGGCGGGTGGTTGTCAAAGCATCGGTGATACTTGACCAAGAGAATGCCAATATTATCCAAAAACAAAATGAGATTCGGCGCAAATTAGACCATGTGGTCAAAAAACAATTGGGACTTAATTATGCAGAAGACCCAATTATCGCGCTCAATGCACAAGGTGGCGATACGCCTGCACCAAAACCGATTATCGCGCAACAACCAGTTCTCCCACCGCCACCATCACCTGTGGTAGTTACCGATGAAGCTGATGATAATAACCCAGAATGGCAGGTAATCTTAAAATCCGCGCAACCACCTACAACCGATAAATCAGATGATAATTAATATTCACGAGAGTTGAGATAGATTTAATGAAGACACCCTTAATGCCGAACTTTAATAGTTCTCGCTGGATTTGGATTTCGTTGGCGCTCCTATTGGTGGGCTTTTTATTGTGGAATATCCGCAATATTTTGCTCTATGGATTGGGGGCGATTATTCTTGTTATCCTCGTTACTATTCCTGTGCGCTTATTGGCTCGATTGCGGGTTGGGCGCACACCTGCTATTGCTTTAAGCATGGTTGGTGGGGCGGTCATTTTATATCTCATTACCGCCTTACTCTTGCCTACCTTTGTATCACAATCTATCCGACTAGGCGAGAGTATCGCGCAGGGTGTAGACCGCGTGGTGGAATATTGGAATAGTGGTCAATTGCAAGAGAGCTATCCCTTTCTTGTCAATCTGCCACGCCTCAATTCCCCACAAGCCAGTAGCGTTGCTCTGGATAGCCTGCGTGTGAATCCATTTACCTATCGGGTATCGTTGGTTAACTTTGATACACAGGCGTTTCAGATAGATTCCGAAACCATTCGTAGCTTGGCAGAGCAGGTGCTCAATGCGGTAGGGCAGTTGGGTGGGTCTGTGTTGCCATTTATCACCGGTATTGCCAATACACTATTGACATTTGTTATCGTGATATTTCTGACCATGTTCTTTTTGGCAGAGCCAGATAAATATACCAAAGGGTTTATTAGGGTTTTTCCCTTATGGTATCGCCATCGGGTAGAGTATATCTTACAGCGCATAGATTATTTATTGCGCCGATGGATTATCTCGCAATTCATCGGTATGGGTATCACCTTTTTGGGGACATATCTGGGTTTAGCTATTTTGGGAATTCAACAAGCCATCGCCCTAGCCGTTCTTGCGGCAATATTTTCGCTTATCCCCAATTTTGGGCAATTGTTGGCGGTGTTGGTTGCGATATTGGTGGCTTCTGTAGAAGCACCCGATAAGCTTATTTTAATCGTGTTGGTTATTTATGGTGTGTCGTTTATACAGGGTCAAATTATCGCCCCAATCCTAACATCGGGTGCTGTGGATATTCCGCCCGTGTTATTTTTGTTGGGACAAATTGTCGCCGCAGGGTTTTTTGGGGTGCTAGGAATTTTGCTAACGGGTCCGTTGTTGGTCATCGTGATGGTGATTATCCAAGAGGTTTATGTGAAGGATCTTTTGGGTGATAAAGGGCATAATCCCGAAAAACCGCCTATACCAGACACAGATTCCGAGTTGGTTATGGCAATTGAATGATTTTGGTATGAATTTGGGTAAGATTGCCCTTGACGGGGGATATGCGGGGGTGGTATATTACTCTCGCTCAGACAAAAAAGCCCATGCAAACGGGAATAAGCCCGCAGAAAGATGGGAATTGACAGAGCGATGAAAGGTGCTATAGTAGGCACATGGAAAGATTAACAAAGCAATC
>DAOTUO010000023.1:0-18434 GCA_034436595.1 Anaerolineae bacterium
AGGCAACCCTTCTAGGTGCATAATCATGAGGGCGTTGGTGGTGGGGCATGGACCCTCACGCAACACATAATCGAATACCATAACCCCATTTTCGATATGCTCACGGAAATGATGATTGCGAATGCTCGGAATTTCATCTGCCAATTGCACCAAATCGAGGTCGTGGGTAGAAATCAGACCCACTCCATGACCATGTGCCAATGCTTGAATATAGGCTTTGCTCCCAATCAGGCGCTCACGGTTATTTGTTCCCCTAAAAATTTCGTCTATCAGAAAAAACAGAGGCATATCGTTCTTGGTTTGGAGTGCATTGAGTAATGCCTTTAGCCTGCGGACTTCTGCATAAAAATACGATATGCCGTCTACCACCGAATCATTCACACGGATGCAACTGAACAGGCGGAACATCCCCACATCCAATTTTTCTGCACACACCACACTTCCCGCGTATGCCAGCACCAAATTCACACCCAATGTCCGCAAAAACGAACTTTTCCCCGCCATATTCGAGCCTGTGATGATGACCATCTCGCCCAATTGTGTGAACGCAAAATCGTTATCCACGCGTACATCATGGGGGATATGCGGATGACCGATATTTTTTGCGACCATCTGTGGCGCATCGGTGATGCTTGGGAAGGGATGTTGTGGGTGCAATGCCGAAAATTCGGACAGGGCGCTGAGGGTTTCTAGCTCATAGATGGCTTCTAACCACACGGGCAATTGAGCCGTGAGATCGCCTTTACTTTTGCCGAGCATGTATCCCCAAAAAATATCGTATGGGATGAGCAGATTGACCATCATCCACAAAATAGGGTTGGCTTGCAGGCTCACCGCGCCCAAAATCACATCTAGCCGATGTAAATGGGCAGATGGGGGGCGTTCTGCCTGCTGAAATGGGGCGCACAGCCCTTTTAGCCCGCGCTGATGGCTAAATTTGAATGTTTCTAAATGACGGAGCATGGCGCGGAGTTGCCCCAATTCGGCATATAGCGCCAACGCTTCCCCAAATAAATTGCCAATTTTACGAAATTGCCAGAACGACAATATGGCGTATAGCACGAATGAAATCAGCCATATAGGGGGAGCGGTGATTATTGTGCCGATGATGAATAGCACGGCGGTGAGCAGGGCATTGAGCGCCAAGAGCATCACCAAACCTGCCGAAATCGTTGGATGGGATTGTGATAGCCACAACGACAGGCGTGTGCCTTCCCATTTGCGCCCCACGCTGGCACGCCATCCACCGCGCCCCACACCAATGAGGTGCGCTTCCATGCTGATTTGTTGGCGGAAAGTGGTCAAGGGGCGTAATTCTGTCACCAAGCCTTGTACACGGCTGATATGGGCTTTATCGGGGGATGTACGGAGTAGCCATGACGCTAATTTGTCGCTTCCCCCGCGTGTGACGGTGTTATCTAATAGCCGATGCAGAGAATACTCGCCAATGAGGTCTATATCGGTGGCGAATGGATGGTCTGACGGGGCGCTGGCGATGCTAGGTGGCAAATCGCCCCATGTTAATTTTAACCGCGCCAATTGTTCCCCGCGTAGATGATGAGCAATCTGAAAGCGGGTGAGTGTGTCGCGCAATTGGCGATGTCCGCGTACGAGAACGGTGAATCCGACCATCCACAGGCAAAAAACGATGAATAGGGCGATATTACTGATGGCAAGTGCCACCAAACAGGCGATAAATCCGCCTAAAAATGTCCAGACGCGCCAGTGCACCAATTGGTCATTTTGGGCGCGATAACGGGCGATATAGCGCCCAAGCCGTTTTTGTTGTGCCGTGATTTTTATGATAGAGGTTGATGTGTCCATGAGGGTCTATGTTACAATATAATTTTTGCGATGATAAGGTTGATACGCGATGCGGATTGATGTTTTAACCCTGTTCCCCAAAATGTTCGAGTCTCCCATGAGCGAAAGCATGATGTGGAAAGCCAAAGATAAAGACTTACTCGACTTGCATTTGCATAATATACGCGATTATAGCCAAGACAAACATCGGGCAGTGGATGACACCCCGTATGGTGGGGGTGGGGGGATGTTGCTCCGTGCCGATGTGATGGTGCGTGCGATAGAATCGGTTTTGCCGATGGATGAACAGCATCCGCAACCGCCTGTCATCCTCATGACCCCACAGGGGCGCGTATTGACACACGATATAGCACGAGAATTGGCACAGCACCCGCGTTTGGTGATAGTGTGTAGTCATTATGAGGGTGAAGATGAGCGTGTGCGCCAATTGGCGATTACCGATGAGATTAGCATTGGCGATTATGTCCTCACAGGCGGGGAATTGGCGGCGATGGTGGTGATTGATGCGACCTTGCGCCATGTTGGTGGATTATTGGGCGCAGAGGGGGCAGAATTGCGCGATAGCCACGCTGATGGTCTGCTGGAAGGCGCACATTATACCCGTCCAGTGGTTTTTCGTGGGTTAGAAGTGCCACAGGTGTTGCAGGCGGGCAATCATTCCCAAATTGAGGCATGGCGACGAGAAGGGGCATTGCGACGGACATGGGAACGCAGGCGCGACTTGCTCCGCAAAGCCAATTTGACAGAGGATGAAAAATATTTATTGGCAAAATTTGCACGAGAAGATGCACAACACTTAAAATAAGCTAAAATAGTTGTGGGATAATCTCCCACCGAAACCAAAAACATGCTATCATTAATGTGTTTAGCGTAACTCGAAATTGAAAGAGGCGGTTATGTCCCAACAGTATCGTAGTGATGCCCTAGAGGAAAAATTGAAAATGCTTCATACCTTTGTGGAAGGTGTGAAAGCCACGGTCATCGTGAATATAGATGGTTTGTTGGTTGCCGCCTATCCGCCAGGGGATGAAGAGAACCCGCACGAAAATCCGACCAGTAGCCCGCAAGTGGCGGCGATGTCTGCCACCCTCATCGGCTTGGCAGAGCGTACACTCAAGCGTTTGGCACAAGGCGAATTGGAACGTCTCTTGATGGAAGGCGAGAATGGGGTGATGGTGGTCTATCCTGCGGGGCGGGCTTCATTAGCCGTTTTGGTAGATAAACATGCGCGGATTGCGCGGGTATTGGTTGCCACCAAAAAAGCCGCCGCCGAGATTGAAGAAATTCTGGGGTCCTAGAACACCGCTACGACAATTCTTCTTGTTGGACATATAACGTCATGATGATTTTGCCCAAGCGAATTTCATCATGATGTGTTAGTATTGCCAATTTTTCAGATTCTAACTTTTGCCCATTCAGAAAGGTCCCGTTACGACTTCCCAAGTCTATCAATTCTAGCTGGTCGCCTTTGCGCCGAATGGTGGCGTGCTTGCGACTAATCCCCATTTGATACCCACCAAATGAGGTGAGGTCTATCTCTGGGGTAAATCCCAGCAGGGGGTCTTTTCTGCCGATGATGGCTTCTGTCGTAAAAGTTACGGTGAGGGGGTCTGCCCAGCCTTGAACTTCGAGGCGTAGATGCACTTCATTTCCCACAATTGGGGCAGATTTTTCGATGAAAATTTCTGCAGTGGGATTTGATGCTAAATATCGTTTGAAAGCCTCGTCTGCCTCATCTCGAACATCATGGGTGGTTAAAGGATTTTCTTGCCCAAGATCGTTGGTTTCATCGGGCTGTTCCAAAGGGTTTTTAGAATCGTCCATCGCACAATATGCCTCAACTTATGCCACAATTTAGGCATAACTATAGCATTAGTTTGAATATAAGGACAGGGATGTTTCAAGATTGCAACATTGCCCGATTAGGACGATTGAGACTAATTCCCAAAAATCGCTCTATGAGGTTAAACCGCCAAATAAAGCGCAAGCCAATGCCCCATGCCAAGACAATGCCACCGATGAGCGCATAATCGGATAGGGTGAGCATCTCTAGCTCAAAGAATTGGCGGGTGGGTTCGATAATGACCAGCAAGAAATAGATCACCAACATCGCGCCTGCCGTGATGGTTGGTCGCCAATCGCCACTAAAGGCACTCCCCCCTGCGAGAAATTTGAGCGGTGGCTCTACAAACACAATTAATCCCAATCCCATAAAAATAATGGCGGTGGTGAGCGCGGTACGGGCAATATTCACCGCCACATCAACCGATTCTGGGGCAGATGGATAGACATAGAGATGAAAAAATATCACATATATCCCCAATGCTACTGACGCAATGCTCATGGCGGCGGGCAAAATAAAATGGATGATGTCGCGCATGAGGTTGCGCGTTGGCACACCCACCCGCGCCCATGTGGCAATACCAAGTGTGGGAATCCCTACCGATAGCAGTGTTAATAGTGAGGCGTGCTTGGGGATGAAGGGGAAATTGGTCGCGCCGACCATCAAAGATGCGCCAAGCAGAATCATCGCCGCATAAAACGCACGGCTTAGAAATAGGCGGATGATGGTATCCATGCCGTTGAGGATGCGTTGCCCTTCCATAAAGGCTTTTGGCAATGCCGCAAACGAATCGTTGAGCAACACCATATCGGCAACACCGCGTGTCGCCGCACTTCCGCTTTGCATAGCGATGCCGATATGCGCTTTTTTGAGCGAGAGCACATCATTGACACCATCGCCAATCATCGCCACATAATGCCCTTGCTCACGGAAAGTTGTCACCAGTAATTCTTTTTGTTGGGGGGTGATGCGCCCAAATATCGTTGTTTCACTGGCGGTTTTGGCGAGTTGGGTGGCATCCATCTTATCTAAATCTAAGCCACTGACCACGCGCACATCACCTGTGAATCCTGCTTGTTTGGCGAGTGCCGCTACGGTATGTGGGTTATCCCCAGAAATAATTTTGAGGGTGATGCCAGCTTTCATGAAATTTTCAATCGTCTCGCGGGCTTCTGCGCGTAATTCATCACTCAGACTAATCAGACCAACCGGCTTGAGGTCATTCGGAAAGACAATCGCGCCTGCGCCATCGTGTAAAGGTAGGATGGTGGGGCTGTGTGCCACCAACATCACGCGCAAGCCTTGTGATGACCATGAATCAATTTGACCTTTGCCAAAATCGTCATCACGTTCAAGATAAGACTGAATCATCTCTGGCGCACCCATCACATACGTGCCACGCCGTTCCCCATCATTAAAGACCAGCGCACTCCATTTGCGTGCCGATGAAAACGGAATTTCGTCTACAACCGTCCGCTTTATGCCTGTGCATCCCGCGACAATTGCCTCACTTGTGCGGTTGCCTCCTGTGGCACTCCGCGCCATATCGCCAAAAATCGCCGTTAATTCATGCATAGAAACGGTGAGTGGGTGCAAGGCATGAACATGAATCCGATTGGCGGTGAGTGTGCCTGTTTTATCCAAACATAGCACATCCACATTGCTTAGAGATTCCACCGCGTTGGCTTGTTGGATGAGCGCTCCCTTGCCAGACATCCGCAATGCACCAATGGCATAAGAGGTGGTGGTCATGAGGATAAGACCCGCAGGCACTAATCCCGCGATGACGGCGGCAGATTGCACACTCTGAACCATAGAGACATTTCTGATGCCATAGGCGACTGCGAATAATATGCCGATGGTACTGGCGATAAACAGCAATAAGCGCACCACGAGGTTAATATCTTGTTGGAGGGGTGTGCGGACAACCCGAAATTGCTTGGCTTGGAGGGTGAGCTTGTTGGCAAAACTATCTAACCCGACTTTGGTCGCCTCATAAGTGGCGCTCCCATTGACACAAAAACTGCCAGAAAATACTTGCACCCCGCGTTGTTTGGCAATCAAGTCAGATTCGCCTGTGAGCAAAGATTCATCCACATCCATTTTGCCATCGCCAATGACCATGCCATCCACGACAATTTGGTCACCCGGACGCACCAGCAAAATATCCCCTAGCACAATTTCGGTGGGGTCTACATCGCGTTCTTTGCCATTGCGGATAATCGTGGCTTTGGGGCGGGTGAGGAGCGAAATTTTATCGAGTTTGGCTTTGGCACGAAATTCCTGCACAATCCCGACCACGACATTGAGCATGACCACGCCCACACTGACAAAGGCATCGCCCCACAGCCCAAGCATAATCATGATGAAGCCGATGAAGAACAGCACATTGTTGATGAAGGTGAAGGTGTTCTGGCGCAGAATATCCCAATAACTACGGCTAGTTTTAATTTTGATGTTGTTGCCCTGACCGCGTTCCCGCCTGCGTTGTGCTTCGTCATCGGTCAAGCCGATGATAGGGGTGACAACAGGGGTGGTAGGGGCTTCTATAGGCGTTATTTCGTCATGTTTTGGGGCTAAAACAGATACCACGTCACATTTCCCTTATGCTTAAAAAAAGTAACTTTGTGTGCTTATCTAATTAAACACAAAATTGTAGGAAAAATGTCGGTATCAAACGTAACTCAAACCAATGCCGAATGAAGTTGTATAGGAATGATGACGAAGCCTAATTCCCATCACTTTTAGTTTGTGTCCCTACTCGTTCAAAATATTGAGAATATTGATATCGGAGATAAGCAAAAGCCCCAGCAATCGCAAGAATAAAGACGGAACGAGGTTCATGAATAGCATTTTCTGGGTCAATAAAAGTAACCTTCGGTTAATTTTTTGAAAAAAGTGTTTTGACCCCACCCCCAACCCCCTCCCCAAAAAATTGGAGAGGGGCATAAGGGCTTGCCATGGCAAGCCCCTACATACCCGTGTTGAAGGTTTTTTCTCCCCCTTTCTGGCGTAGGGACGCAGGCAACCATGCCGTCCGCAGGGGGGATAGGGGCTGTTTTTATAATTACATAGCGAAGGTTACTTCATGGAGTAAATTATAATTTGCCCATAACAAAATAGGCACAATCTTATCCAAAAAGGGCGCAGATATGATACTGCGCCCTTTTTGGTGCTAAAGATTATCGTCTGAGCGTGATATTCGCGCTGGTGCTACTCCCTCCCCCACTGGCTGTAATGCGGATGGTGGTCGGTGAGATGATAATAGACCGTGTATTTGTCGTAAAATCAAAGCTGACAGAACGCGACCCGCGTGGGATGGTGACAGAACTCGGCACGCCCACCACATTCCGATTCGATGAACTGAGGTTAATCACCAAATCGGTGGTACGGGTAGCAGAAATAGACACCGTTCCGCGCCGTGTGGTCGCATTGACCGACAAACTCACCGTAACAGGCGCAGGGGCGATAGATATTGGCGAAAATTGGCTCAGCACCACAGGCGCGATCGGACGCGGTGTAGCTATGGGTGCAAGGGTATTGGTCGGTGCTGGCGTGGCAGTGGCAATATTGATAACCACATTTTGCGCCAAATTTTGTACCGCAGGGAATGGGGTGGCTACACCCGCCAAAATAATCGGCGTGCGCGTGGGGGTTGGTGTCCCAACCGCGCCAAATGGCGATACTACAATCGTAAAGGATTTGCGACTGGTATGGGTCATCCCTCTCTCGGTGGTCGTTGCCAAAATGGTGATGGTCACAGATGTAGGTTGTGATACTGCTTCTTCTCGAACATCCATGCACCATGCACCTGTCGTCCCAAAAAATGAGCTAATAGGGATGCTATTTCTACCAGACCCACTCACTGTACACCCACTATTCTCTTGGGTATAAAATGCAGGCGGAATCACATTTGGCAAACTACTTTGTAAATGTACAGAGACAGTCGTCTGGCTGGAAGAGTTCATACCCACACTTCCTACAAGATAATTGCGTCCCTGTGGGTCTTGTAACACGCTAATGCCACCCGTCAACCCAATGGCTCGGCTAGTCTCATAGGTGGCGGTGCGTTCATCTGCCCCAACACGCGCCGTCACCGTTGTGGAGAGGGTCTCATTGACATCGAAAGCCGCAAACTGAAACGGAAGCCCAAATGGTACATTTGTTGTGATGAAATTCCCGGGTGCAGTGGTGCGATTTGAGATAAACGTTCCGTTTGACCCCACTTGTAGATAACACGGATTACCGCATGTCAGGCTAAAGTTTGTGTTGCTACTAACACTGCCCTCTGTGACCAAAACACTGTTAAAACTTCTTGCTTCTCGTATCGTGAAAGAATTCAATCTGGGTCGTACAAACGAAATGACCACTGTCTTGGGATTTGCGCCATTGGCATCGGTGACAGTGAAGGTAATACTTTGCTGATTTTGACCAAAATCACTGTTAATCAGTTTGAGTGGCACAGATACGAGTGCCGTATTCGGTGGCACTTCAAATGTGTCTTGGGTGGGAATCACAAATTCTGGATGACTAGACGAAACCCGAATTGTACCGCCTGTGGTAGATGTTGCCCCTCTAAAGCGCACAAGCAAATTGGTCATGGTCGCATCACTGGCAAAAATAGGCGCTGTATTGGGCGTACCACCACCAGAGGAAGAAACGGTATCAATAATAAGCGATGGGCGCACCTGAATAACCGTGTCTACGGGTATCATACCCGCCGCAGGAATATTCACCCCCAAAGACACCCTCAGCGTCACGGAGATAGTATCAATTATCGCGCTATTTGAAAACGCATTGGATGATAGCACCAATGGGATGGTCACTTCTGTGGCACCTGCGGGAATAATATTGCTTGTTGCATTAACAAGATTGGTAGAGAAACCATCACCCCCTATGGCTTGTATAAACACACTGCCGTTGGTGGGGAATGGTTGATTTAAGCGCACAATGATGCTAGAGGGGGTATCTAGGGCAATCATGGGTGACGTGAGTTCTACACTGGTCACTTGGATGGGCGAAATATCAAAAAAGCCAGTGACCCCTTCTGTTGGGGTCTGTGACGCTAAATGCACAAGGAATCCGACACGCGGATTGGTAAAATTGCCTGCGGCGATAAAATTAACCGAGACAGATGTCGCACCAGCAAAAATAAATCCCGCTTGTGGGAACGTAAATGCGAATGCACTACTATCGAGTGGCACAATTCGGAATTGGGTAGTAGCGGGTGCAGGAATATTCAGACGCACGACCCCCACGGCAGACCGTCCAGGGATAATGGGTTGTGTGCCAAAATCTAGGCTCAAAATCCGCACACCACCCAATACATCGGCGCTGGCGGTGGCAGAAACATCGGCGGGGAAAATCGCCCCAAATATCACCGATGAGTCCTCTATGGCAGATGGCGCAACGGTCACATCAAATTGAGCCGTAGATTCCCCCTGCGAAATTTGCACCGCATACAAACCTGCCTCAATATCAATCGGAGTAAGATTGGGGATAACATCAGGGTTATTCATACTAATGATGAGTTCTGCCACACCACTCGGCACAGGGGCATTGAGTGTCACACGCGCCACAGATGGAATGCCTGCGGTCAGCGTAGATTCGGCAAATGCCACCGATTGAATCCGTAGGGTATGTAGGCGGAATGAGCCAGATGTGAGTGTACCAGTGGCAAGTTCTAGCGCATTTATCGCCACTTCTTCATTGAATACTGCACCATCGGCTACCGTAAACGAAAATTGCACGCGGTCTGTACCTGCGGGCAATATGGCATCGTTGGGAACGACCACATCGGCGCGGGGACTCGATAAAAGGAAAGTTGTGGATATGGGTAAAACAGGGTCTAATAACACAATTTCGCCCACATAATCGCCAGGGGTGCTGATGATCTCTGGAAATGTGACCACATAATTGACTTGGCTTTTGAGTTCCAAGACACCACTCGTCACCGATTGCCCCCCAAATATGGCAGTATCGCCAAAACTGGCGGTAAGCTGTGCTTGGGATGTGGTCATTTGTTGGGCAACGACAAATTCAAACGGCGCATTTATCTGACCCGCAGGCATAACAACTGGATTCGGGAAAATATCGGGGCTATTGCTCACCAATTGAATGGAGGTATCAAATTCACTTGGGCTACTCATCTGAATAGAGCCTGTGACCAATTGACCGGGTAATAAAGTCGTGCTACTCACCGTGATGCCTGTCAATGTGAGTGGTTGCACCAATATATTGGAAATGAGGCGCGAATTGGGGTTATCTGGCAAAGTCGCTTGTAGGGTGATAAATCCAGACACATTTGCTTCTGCAAAAACACCAAAGCTGGCGGATGTTTGTCCTGCAAAGATGATAACCTCACTGGGTGCGAAACGAAATGGAACATTATTTGCCCCTGCAAGCGGTTGTATCTGCACGCGCACATCGGCAAGGGCTGGCGCTGCAATTTCAACTTGGGCTTGAGCCGTAGTGCCAAAAATCACTGTAAATTGTGCAAAATCAAATCTCACCAATGCGGGTGGTGGTGGTGTTGGCAATGGGGCGGTAGTCGCGGTCAATGTGGGTGCTGGGATATCTGTAGGCGCAGGAATTTCGGATGTGGGGGTGAGCGATGGCAATAATGGGCATCCATCGGCGGTTAAGCCAAATCCACCGTCACCCTGATTGGGGCAAACATCGCTAAAATCGGGGATACCATCGGCATCACTATCGAGTGGTGGCAAAATGGGGCAACCATCGCTGTTAAGCCCAAGTCCCAAATCTCCTTCATTGGGGCATATATCGCCAAAATCGGGAATACCATCGGCATCACTATCAGCAGGTTGTGGGACGGCACAACCATCACCATCTATCCCGAATCCCAAATCCCCTTCATTGGGACAAGAATCGGCATTATCTGGGCGACCATCACCGTCACTATCGGGGGGTGGTGGTGGGGGTGGCAATGGACAGCCACTAGCATCTAACCCAAAACCCGCATCCCCTTGTGTGGGACACACATCATTGGGGTCTGGGAATCCGTCATTATCGCTATCAGGCGGGGGCAATGGGCAACCACTACCATCTATGCCAAAACCCGCGTCTCCCGCATTGGGGCAGGAATCCACATCATCCGTAAAACCATCACCATCGCTATCTGGCGGTGGCGGTGGCGCGGGTGGGGCTTCTACGGGGTTATTTTCGCCTTCTGTGCCTGTAAATACCAAGCCACCCGGATGGTCATAAACAGCATATAATCCGTCGGCGCTCACATACCCTTGCACATCCAATATTTGCCATTGTCCGCCGATTTGGGCGAATAACGTGAGTGGCATGAGGGGCGGTAGTGGCTTGCGGAGTGGCACATAGACCGTCACACCGCTTGCGCCTTGTAACTCTAACCCAGAACACCACCAAAAATCACCGAGTTCCGCGGGAGGGTCTTCTGCTGCTGGCGCTTCGCGTACCGTAATGGCGCTGGCTGGCAATTCTTGCGATGTATAGATGACCACACCCGAATTGCCGATGAAGGTAAATTGCTCGGCGGGAATGGGCGCTTCTGGATTAAAAGATGCCCCACCCTCAACGGCATTAAAGGTATTTGGTGCGAGAATGATTTCTGTAGTTTGTGTTTGGTCTAATGAATCGCGCCATGTGATGGTCGCGGGGATAAAATCAGTCAGTGGTTGCATGATAGTAAATGCGAATGGCGGAAATAACTCGCCACTCAAAATCTCTGTAGCACGCCAATATAGCCGAAATGCCGATTCGGTGGCAGATGCACCTACAAACTGCATCGTATTGGCTTGTTGGGCACTAATCAGTTGTGTCCCCAAAGGCAAATCTACCATCACCGATAAATCATATAGGGCATCAGTGTTGTTGTATGGCAAAATAAAGACATAGCGTGTGCCTTCGCTAGAAATAAGTCCGTTTAATCTGGCTTGTGGAAAATCGAATGGAGGGCTAGATTGAGCGGTGGCAATGAGCGGTAATACCCCCAATGCCAATAAAAAGAGAAAAACACTGATAATTTTACCCATAGCATATTCCTTCATATATAGTAACAATCTACAGTGTAACACGATTTTTGAAACGTGTTGATACCTATAACCAATTGGATGAATGATGCCAAACCAATATGGGTTACAATAAAATTAGGCACGCCATTAAGTAATGTCTCATCATCCGCAATGATACAATGAACGATAGGAATAAGTATGAAAAATGAGTCATCCACCACACTATCGGCTATATTGATAGGACACCGCTATCAGCTATCCAAAAAATTGGGTGAAGGTGGCATGGGGAGTGTCTATCAGGCAGTAGATAAATTACTCAACCAAAAAGTCGCACTCAAACGGGTAAAAATCGCCAAAATAATCGCCTCACCGCAAGATACCATAGACCTCAGCCGAGAAGTCTTGGCACGCGAGTTTCAGGTGTTGGCATCGCTTCATCATCCACATATCATCAAAGTGCTTGATTTTGGGTTTGATAGCGGACGCGCCCATTACACTATGTCCTTGCTCCATGAACCCAAAGGCATCATAGAATATGCCACCAATTTATCACAAACCGAAAAAATCACCCTGCTCATTCAGACCCTACAAGCCCTTGTCTATTTGCATCGGCACAATATTTTGCACCGCGACCTCAAACCAAGCAATATTTTGGTAGATGCCAAAAAGGGTTTGCAAGTCATGGATTTTGGGCTGGCGATTGAAGTGACCAATACCAAACAAACCACTGGCACATTGGCATATATGTCTCCAGAGGCTATCAAGGGTGAGCCAGCTAATTTTCAGAGTGATTTATATTCGTTGGGTGTGGTGGCATACGAATTATTTGCAGGAAAACACCCGTATGAACTATCCAACACGCCAAAACTCATCAACGACATCGTTGATATAATGCCAGACCGCGACCAAATGCCCGTCTCTGAACCCCTCAAAGACATTATATTGCGCTTGCTGGCAAAATCTCCCCAAGACAGACAAGCCAATGCCAGTATGGTCATTAGCGAATTATCGCAATTTTTACCCGCCCCCATTGTTGAAGATGATTCCATGCGTGAAAGTGTGTTGCAATCACCCAAATTTGTGAGCAGAAAAACCGAATTGACGTTGCTCACACAAGGCTTGCAAGATGCCCTCAGTGGCATCGGCTCGGCATGGCTCATTGGGGGCGAAAGTGGGGTCGGAAAATCGCGGTTATTAGAAGAATTACGCATCCGCGCACTGGTCAATGGGGCGCTGGTCATCCGCGAGGAATATGCTGCAGAGACCACACGCCCGTTTCATCTATGGCACACCGTTTTGCATCATTTATCATTATTGACCCCCTTAGGCGAATCCGATTTGCAATTTATCACCGACTTTTTAGCCAATAAACACACCGCCTCGCAAACATCACGCGGGCATCTCAACGCTTTGGCATCTGTCATCATCAACATCTTCAAAAAACAGCGCACACCGATTGTTTTGTTGATAGACAATCTCCATTTGGCGCAAGAAAGTTTGTTGCCCCTCAAAATGATTTGCAAAAAAATTGGCGACTTAAAGCTACTAGTCATTGGCACTTATCGGAGCGATGATCATACCTATTTTTATGGCAAATTACCAGAAATGACCCCTTTAGAAATTAAGCGGTTCTCTCAACAAGAGGTTGAAGAGGTTGCGGTATCTATTGTGGGTGAGGTGGGAAAAAGACACGGTATCGCAGAATTTTTATATGCCCATACCGAAGGCAATGCGTTTTTTGTGATAGAAGCCTTGCGTTCATTGGCAATGAAGGTGGGGAAGCTAGAAGATATTGGTCAAATCACCTTGCCGTCCAGTATTTTTTCACATGGGATGCAAGATATTGTTGAGCGCAGACTAGCCCGATTATCAGAAAATCATCAGATGTTATTGCGCTATGCCGCCATCATCGGCAAAGAAATTCAGTTTGACCTGCTCACCGCTATTTTGGGAAAATTTGATGATAATAACCTATTGCTCAAATGTGTAGATGCCGACATTTTTCGTTTTATTGACGGAAAATGGTATTTTTCGCATGATAAATTGCGCGAGGGCATTATTCATTCTCTGCCCGATGAACAACGCCAAGCAATGCACCAGCAAATCGCACACACCATAGCACAAATTTATGAACCTGACCATTTTGAGAAGCAAAAAGACGGTCATTCTAATAATGGACAGATTTAAGGCAATTTTAGACTAAATCATATTTGAGGGCGATTGCAATGGCTTCTGTGCGGTTGGTCACGCTGAGTTTGGATAAAATACTGCTGATATGATATTTGACGGTAGAACGACTCACATAGAGGCGTTCTGCAATTTCTGGATTATTTAACCCCTGCACCATGAGCGCCAACACTTCTAATTCGCGTTCTGTGAGCCGATATGTGGGTTCTGGTGGGCGAATGGCGGCATTGATGAGGGCTTGGGTTGCCTCTGGCGATAAAACACGCTGTCCCGCTTTGGCGGCACGAATGGCATTGGCGAGTTGGTCATCGGAAATATTTTTGAGCAGGTAACTGGTCGCGCCTGCCTGAATTGCGGCGGTCACATTGCTGGTATCGCTAGAACTCGTGAGTGCCACAATTTGAATATGCGGATATTTTTCTCTGATGGCGCGTGTCGCTTCGATACCATTCATCTCTGGCATGGCAATATCCATCAAAATCACATCGGGATTGGTCTCTTCACACATCCGTAGGGCTTCTACACCATTCGCGGCTTCACCAACCAACAATAAATCTTCAAAACTCCGCAAAAACAAACTTAACCCACGCCGTATCATCTCATGGTCGTCTACAATTAGCACACGAATGATTGTTTTTTCTGCCATAACCACATTACTCCTTATTTATCCAAAACGCCCTAATTGTTGTTCCACTCTTTGGGACGCTGGTTATCGTGAGTGCGATATTGGCATCTTGAGCGCGTTCTTGCATGATTTTTATCCCCATGTGACTGGGTTTTGTGGACTGTGTATCAAACCCCATACCGTCATCCACAATGACCAATTCAACTTGCCCCATCTGGCGTATAAGCCGAACATCGGCGTGCTTTGCGCGAGAATGTTTGATGATATTATTCAATGATTCTTGGGCTATCCTAAAAAATGTCACATGCACATCTGGCGTTGTATCGGCTTTCCCCCGCGAATGAAATGTCACACGCAACCGAGAACGCCCTTTGCTAGTCGTACACAATTGGCGCAATAAATCGCCTAAATCGGCTTCTAATAACGCACTAGGACGCAATTCTAGCAATAAGGTGCGAATTTCTGCCAATGCCCCTTGTGTGAGGTCTTGTAGTTCTTCTAAAGATTCCCCCACGCTATAGGCATCGAGTTTCCACTGTTTAAGAATCGCTTGGGTGGTCACAGTCACCGCAAATAATGTCTGTGTGACCGAATCGTGTAAGTCGCGTGCCAGCCGTTGGCGGGCTTCCATCGCGGCGAGTGTTTTTGCTTTATGAAATAGCTGTGCATTGTGCAAAGCAATCGAGGCTTGGTCTATAAAAACACGCAGTCGCTCAACATGGGTGGGTGTAAAATGATTTACAGTGCAACTATCCAAATTCAAAAATCCAATGACCTCATCACGATAACAAATGGGCGCGGCAAGATAAGCACGCGGTTTATACATCCCACTGACATCCACCCAACTGTCAAAATGGGCAATATCAGGGACATTACAAAAGGCGCGGGTGGTATACATCTCTCTAAAATGGTCTATATTATCTATGGGAAAGCGTGCAGATAAGATGGCGGGTATAATATCATCTTGCCATCCATTAGACAGAACAACCTGTGCCACCCGATTTTCGATGAGCATGATACTCGATGAATCATGCGGGATAATCTGTTGCACAGTATCTAAAATACGATGCAGTACCTCATCTAATTCGAGGGTACTATTGAGTGTTACCATGCTATCACGTAAAATGTCTATAAATATCTGCTGATTGTGTTTTTCGTGGTCAATTTTTTTGCGCCGAAGCACCGATTGTATCATCACGGGCAAAATAATGAGATAGGTGCTATCTTTGATAAGATACTCAGAAATACCTGCCGAAATCGCCTGCAATATAAGGGATTCATCGGTTAATTCTGACAGCACAATAATGGGGGTATCACCCAAAGCCGTCAATAACGCTAAGGCAACCCCATCGTGCAATTGATATTCGGATATCACCAAATCGAAATGCGTGTTTTTGAGGTATGAGAGACCCTCTTTGATAGAGGAAATCGTTTTACATTCACAATGCAAGTCGGCTTTTTTAATCGCATCCAACATACTCAATTGGTCTGTGGGAGAATCTTCAATGATAAGTAACTTAATGGGCAATTTGGGTCTATCTATCGTCATAAATTAAATCTAACATTTTGTAACAACACGAAGGCGGATAAGAGCAATTCTAATTATAATATAAACTCGTTAATACGATAAGTCACATTATGGATAAAATCTGTCTAACTGATAATACTAGCCACATGACTAGTCCACATGGCTAAAAACCATGCTCTACAAATTCAGACCATTTAGAATAGTGGCGAATAAATTCAGACTATTTTATCATTAATATCAATCACAATTGCACCTAGTTACAAGGTCATCTATGTATGTCATCCACATCTCAGAAACAGATTTTATCCTTACGCGCACGGATTTTATTGGTCTTTGCCAGCGCATCGCTTATCACATTAGCAGTCGTTATCCTCAGTATTTACCTGTTAGTGGGAAGAAGTGAACGTGAGGGGTGGCAAAGTCGGCAATTAGAAGCCTCAAAAGCCTCTTCACGCCAAGTACGGGGATTTATTGACCAAGCCACCCGTACCCAAACCTTATTATCATTGTTGACTAATACACTCGATACACCCCGTTTACGTGTCTTATTACAGGGCATTTTGCTCTCTGGTTCAAATATCAACGAAATTATCCTCACCGATGCACAAGGCACAGCCATCATAGAGGTGGCGCGGACAGACCGTGTTTTAGATGAGCCAATTGGGACAGACTGGTTTGAGCACACAGTACAAAACTCAGAATCTGGGACATTCTTTTTGGGAGAATTAGACTTTTTGCCCGATGGAAATCCCTATTTTGTCATTGCCAGCAAAACCAGTTCTGGTGGTGTCATTGCCTTTCAGGTAAATGCCCTATTACTCAATGAGGTGGTCAGCGAATTAGAATTTGGCGAGACGGGTAACGCCTATTTAGTACAGTAGGATGGTTTTATTGTTGCCCATACCGATTCAAGCATTGTTCAAGCCAGAACATCGTTGGAAGCGTTTCAAGACCTGCCACAAATAGACAATATTGATTTTATTCATGGCAATATAGCGACATTAGACGACACCATCGTCCTAAACGAATCTGAATATATCAACTTTTGGGGTGTGCCTGTTTTGGGTATCACCAAAATCATCCCTGGCACCAGTATCATGCTCTATATCGAGGTCGCCCAAAGCGAGATTTATGCTACCAGTCGCAATGCATTAATTTTACTCGGTGGCTTTTCGTTGATTTCATGGCTGTTTTCGATGATAGGCTTTATGCGCCTTGTGCGCGATTTATTCTTTAAGCCCCTCACCAATTTGCAACAAGGACAATTAGAAATTGAAAAAGGAAATTTGGGGTATCAGGTTAGTGTCTTGCGGAATGATGAATTGGGGCAAGCCACATCGGGCTTTAACCTCATGAGCAATCAACTCGCAGAGCGCAACAAGTAAAAAGAAGCCTCTGAAACCATCATCAAACAACGCGATGCCATTTTGGAAGCAGTGGCGTTTAGTTCTGAAAAATTACTCAAGACATCTGATTGGCGAAATGCCATTGATGCGCTACTCGCCAGATTAGGCACAGCCGCCGAAGCGAGTCGTATCTATATTTTTCAAAATCAGCCCGTTACCCCAGAAGGCATGATTATCGTTGACCAAAAATATGAATGGGTGGCAGATGGCATTTCGCCAGAAATAAATAATCCAGATTTACAAAATCTGTCGTTAGATACACTATTGCCCCGTTGGAAAAAGTTACTCGGTCAGGGTGAAATTGTCACAGGCATTGTCACAAACTTTCCAGCTTCTGAGCGAGAAATACTTGATGCTCAACATATCATCTCCATTTTGGTGTTCCCCATTTTCGTAAATGATGAATGGTGGGGATTTATGGGATTTGATGAGTGTGCAGGAACGCGTACATGGCAATCACTCGAGATTGAGGCGTTGCGCTCTGCGACCAATAATCTGGGGGCAACCATTCAACGTCAAGAATCGGAATTGGTGGTGCAATCTCAAAATGAAACACTCATCAAAGCCAACCGCGAATTAGCAGTTGCTCGCAGACAAGCAGAAGCCGCCAATAAGCTCAAGAGTCAATTTTTGGCAACCATGTCACACGAACTCCGCACCCCTCTCAATGCCGTCATTGGTTATTCGCAATTACAATTGGCGGGTATGGTCGGTGCGATGAGCGATGAGCAAAAAGGCTTTCAGGAACGTATCCTCATCAATGCCCATCACCTGCTCAATCTGATTAACGAGGTCTTAGACATCTCAAAAATTGAGGCGGGGCGCATGGATTTGGTACAAAGACCCATCTCGCTACAGGCTGTTTTCGACGAAATACTTGTGCAAAATCGGATATTAGCAGAAAATAAGGGGTTAGCATTAGAACTCATGGAGAACCGAAAACAAATTCATAGGATTATGTCAATAACTCATCATTAAACGTGTTTTCACCCCACCCCCAACCCCCTCCCCAAAAAAT
>DAOTUO010000024.1:0-1887 GCA_034436595.1 Anaerolineae bacterium
TAGGGCAGGTTTTAGCCCCCGCTCCAATTTTTTGGGGAGGGGGTTGGGGGTGGGGTGAAAACACGTTTAATGATGAGTTATTGACATAATCCTATGAATTTGTTTTCGGTTCTCCATAATAAGCAACAGAATTTTAGTCTAGTATAATAAGGGTTACATGAGGGTGCAATATTTTTGGCTAAAAATAATACGAAAGGATGCTTTATCAATGAGCGCAGACGACCATCGGCAACAAGCTGGACATGACCCCGTAGGTGTGGGAATTGTCACTGTGAGCGATACCCGTACACCCGAAACCGATGTGAATCGGGGTTATTTGGTGCGTCGGTTGGCAGAAACAGGTCATATCGCGCTTGTCTATCGGCTTATAAAAGACGAGCCAGACCAAGTATTGACCGTACTTGACGAATTATGTGCCATGCCCGATGTGCGCTTGGTGCTATTCAACGGCGGGACGGGCATTTCTCCGCGTGACACAACCTATGATGTCATCAGCAAAAAACTCGAAAAGCCACTCATGGGGTTTGGCGAATTATTTCGCATGTTGAGTTATCAAGAGGTGGGCGCGGCAGCGATGTTGAGCCGTGCAATAGCGGGTGTTTATCATGGGACGCTGGTTTTTTCGATGCCGGGTAGCCCCAATGCGGTGGGGGTGGCATTTGAGAAATTGATTTTGCCAGAAATCAACCATTTAGCATGGGAAATTGTGCGAAAGGGGTAAATGATAAGGGTAATCGCATCAAAATTATTTTAGACATCTTTAGTGAACCTCATCCCTCCGACTCCCTTCGCCAGTCTGGAGAAGGGAGAGAAAACCATTTTGTGGATGATTTGTAGGGACGTGATACAAGGCTTGTCCGTAGTTGTTTTGATGATTTTGCGTAGATTTGGCAGGCGGTGAACCACCTGCCTGCGCCACCAAAACCCCATAAATGGGGTTGACCTACTGATTTTTACGGTTGGTTGCGGTAGGGGCTTGCCATGGCAAGCCCCTACGCCATACCCGGTTTTGTGATGAAAATAGGCAAAACAACCCCGTTCACGTGGGTTTCAGAAGCACAGATGAGTGGTTCACCGCCCAGCGGCTGGCAAAATACACGCTATTTTTATCCTATTTTGCTTTTTTAACTATGGACAAGCCTTGTATGCCGTCCCTACGACCCCGCCGATTTTTAGCGGAATACATAGCATATCCCCATAAAATTTGATACACTCCTATTTTATTTGACGAAAAAATAATCATGTCAGGTGGGGTATGTATGCCACACATTTTTATCAGTTATGCCAAAAAAGATACGCGCCCTCTCGCTACTAGCCTAGAAGAAGCCTTTAATACCATTGATGGGGTGACCGCTTGGGTGGATAGGTCTATGCGGGCGGGTCAGAGTTGGGAAATTCAGATTCAGAAAGAAATTTTGCGCTGTGATTATATGGTGGTGTTGTATTCACCCGATATTAACCGTCACTTATATGATGACAATGCCTCACAAAGTTATGTCCTCACGGAAATTAGTTATGCCAAATATACCGCCAAAAAGCCGATAATCCCCATCATGGCGCAACGGACAGACGCGCCGATGAGCCTGACTATGGAGCATTATATTGATTATGTGGGTATGGGGTTAAGTGTGGATGAGTTGGTGGATGCGCTATGCTTTGAGATGGGGATTGTGAATAAGTCGGGTGGGACAAAAATGTCATCCCAACCGCCGATTGTGACACCTAAACCGGTTGTCATTGAAACACCACTACCACCCAAAATCATCACACCGACCAAGCCGAAAATTGCCTTGCCAGCGCCGTTTGATTGGTGTTATATCCCAGAGGGTCAAGTCACTTTTGGACCCGAAGATGGATATGACAAGGATTTTTATGCCAAGAAAAAGA
>DAOTUO010000025.1:0-6579 GCA_034436595.1 Anaerolineae bacterium
CCGCCCCACCCCGCCCGCGCAGGTTGGAGGCTTTCACTTCGTTGATAACATCGGCGGGTTTTGAGCCGATTGCTTTCTTGAGTGCTTCATAGCCATTGTGTTTGACATACACATCAAACTTATGGATATTCGGCACATCTTTTTCTCTGCAGATGATATTCAATGACATGCGATTGTCTCCATTTGACTCACAACCATTTTTTTCGCTAACAATTACACCACAATTCCACTAGCAATACTATTTTATCTCACCACCTGCCCCCTCTCCAGACTGGCGAGGGGATTTAGGGGTAAGGTTAATTTTCTATTTCTTCACGCCCTTATTGGCAAAATCTTCTGCCTCTTTGCGCCATTGGTCAAGCAAAACTTTCATCTTTTCCATATCCAAATTTTCGTGGAAATGAAAATTGCATTGCAACATCGGCGCTTTATCGCACGCCGCCAGACACATCACATGCTCTACGGTGAACATGCCATCAGGGGTTGTGCCACCCTCTTCGATGCCCAAATAATCGAGCAATTCGTGATGAAATTCATCTGCACCGCGCAAAGCACAGGGCAAATCGTTGCAAACTTGTAGCCAATATTTGCCTTTTTCTTTTTCGGAATACATGGTATAGAAACCCGCGATAGATTTGACCTGTGTGGGGTCTAATTCGCAAATTTCTGCCACTTCGCGGATGCCCTCTGGGGACACATACCCATATTCCTCTTGGGCAATATAGAGCAATGGCATCACGGCGGAGCGTTTGTCTGGATATTTGCCCAAGTGATGCTTAACTTGTTTTGCGTGTTTGTCTAAAAGTGTGTTCGCCATGATGTCTACCTATCTATCTGTTGGATGCCAATTAACGGTCACAATCGCCAAGAACGATGTCTACACTGCCGATAATCGCCACGAGGTCGGCTATCATGTGTCCCTGCGACATGACAGGGATGGCTTGAATGTGCATAAACGATGGGGTCTTAAAATGCACACGGCGGGGTTTATTGCCACCTGTGCCGTGTAAATAACACCCAATTTCACCGCGTGGGCTTTCGATGCTTACATACACCTCTTTATCAGGAACAGAAAAACCTTCTGTCCACAACTTAAAGTGATGAATGACGGCTTCCATGCTCTGACCGAGTTCAGTACGCGGTGGCGGGACAAATTTACGGTTATTAGAACGGAATCCGCCTTTAGCGGTATCCAATTTTTTAATCGCTTGGTGCAAAATCCGCATACTTTGGCGAATTTCTGCAATCCGCACGATATAACGGTCATAGACATCGCCATGATCGCCCAATGGCACATCAAATTGATAGGTTTCGTAGCCACTATAGGGCATGGCTTTGCGAACATCCCAATTGACCCCACTGGCACGCAAACTTGCGCCACTCACACCCCATGCCAACGCGACATCGGGTTCAATGATGCCAACGCCTTGTGTGCGGTCAACCCAAATGGGGTTATTAGTAAGTAACACCTCATAATCATCCAAGCGACCGGGCATAATCTCTAGGAAATGATTGAGTGCGGGCAAAAATTCTGGACGCAAATCGCGCCACACACCACCCGGACGGAGGTAAGACCCCATCATGCGTTGCCCCGAGAGCATCTCGAACATATCCAAAATGAGTTCACGCTCACGGAACGCATACAAGAATACGCTCATCGCGCCCATATCAATGGCGTGTGTCCCAAGCCATACCAAATGGCTGGCGATACGCGACAATTCCAAACAAATCACACGGATGACTTGGGCGCGTTCTGGCACATCCAAATCTACCAATTTTTCTATTGCCATGCAAAACACCATGTTATTCGACATGGGCGACAAATAATCCATACGGTCAGTAAGTGTCACGGCTTTTTCGTAGGATTTCGATTCGATATTTTTCTCAATACCCGTATGCAGATACCCCACATCGGGCAAGCAATTGACAATTTCTTCGCCATCCAATTCGAGAAGCAAGCGTAACACGCCATGCGTACTCGGATGGTGAGGTCCCATGTTGAGGAGCATGGTCTCGCCTGTCATGGCGCGGTCAGAAACCAATCCGCGTAATTCATCGAGGCTACCCTGCCATTGGCTCATGTCTAGTGCAAATGGTTTTTGTGCATCAACAACCATAATTATTTTCCTTTATTCCTTCGCAAATGGCTTGTGCTTCAAAATCTCTTCAATATTGAATGAGAACTGAATCGTCTCGTAGCCGAGTGGATAATCACGCCGATGTGGATGTCCGTCCCAGTCGGTTGGCATGAGGATGCGCTTCATATTGGGATGTCCAGAGAAGGTAATGCCCATCATGTCAAACGCTTCACGCTCTAACCAATTGGCGGCGGGGAAAATCTCGGTGATAGTGGGCGCAGTGGGGTTTTCTTCTGGCAAAAATACCTTGACGCGCAGACGGCGATTATACAGCAGGGAATAAATATGATAGCTCACGCCAAACCGCCCCATGCGGTCTTCGTATGAGCCTTCTTCATCCCAATAATCCACCGCCGAAATGTCGGACAGGTAGTTATAAATCAGACCGGCAGTATCACGCAGAAAACGCACGACTGCTGGTAGTTGTGCGGGGTCTACTATGATAGTGGTCTCATCACGAAAATGATCCACCCCTTTAACGGCAGTAGAAAAGGCTTTGCTAACCGCTTCTACGGGGTCTATTGCGGGAGAAATACTCATGGGTCGCTCCTTTTTTAGGATGGTTGGCGAATAGAGAGCGCCCAGTCGGAAATGCGCTCACCGCGAATTTTTTCTTGGAGGGTCAAAATGCCGTGCATAAGTTGTTCTGGGCGTGGTGGGCATCCCGCCACATATACATCCACTGGGATAATTTCGTCTACCCCCTGCACAACGGCATAATTGTTATATACCCCGCCACACGAGGCACAATCGCCCATCGAAATCACCCATTTGGGGTCTGCCATTTGGTCATATAATTGGCGGACAACCGGTGCCATTTTGCGCGTCACACGTCCCGCCACAATCATCAAATCGGCTTGACGTGGACTGGCACGGTTGAGTTCCATCCCAAACCGCGCAAGGTCATAATGACTGGCTTGGGTACTCATATATTCAATCGCACAACAAGCCAAACCAAACAACAGGGGCCAAGTTGCACCTGTCCGCGCCCAGTTAATCGCTTGCTCCAATGTGGTTGTCACCACACCCAAATTACCAAGTTTTTGTGTTACTCCCATTCCAACGCACCTTTCTTCCACTCATAAACTAAGCCAATGGTCAATACAAAGAAAAACACACCCATTACCAGCAAGCCATAGAAGCCCAAGTCACGGAAAATAACCGCCCATGGCAGGAAAAAGATTACTTCTATATCAAATAAGATGAATAGCACGCCAATGAGGTAATATTTTACGGGCAAACGGCGCACAGCGGGACCAATGGGCTTCATCCCGCTTTCATAAGGGGCGACTTTGCGCGAGGTGGGCATATGAGGACCAAATACCCACGAAATATTGAGAATGATGAGGGTCAAAATCACTGTGATGATAATCAATGCCGCAATGGGGGCAAATTGTTCAATAGCCATAAGTCAATATCCCTTTTAGTTTGTTCTTTTTTGAACAATCACTATATATAGAGAGTAGCATAAGCATATTTTAGTTGTCAAATATCAACTAAACCATTTGTGTATCCAAACTGCGCCCTAGTGTAACCTAAATTTGCACAAGAAAAAAGTCGTTTTCTCAGAATGTAGATGAATTTTTCATGATGGTTAAAATATTGCCTATGGTGGGGTGTGTTAAGATACGATACCTTACGGCTTATATCGTGTCTAACCCGATATCACTACCCCACCTTGCGCCCTGTGCGTTGCAGTTTGAGCGCGTTTTCGTGCAACATCAACACGTCCTCAACTACAAGGTCACGGGCTTGCACATGCTGAAAGGCGTTATAAGACGATTCTGACCCAATGCTAAACATATAATGCGTCCCCGCCACCACCCGCGTATGCGATGCGGGAAATTCTAGCTTGCACAACAGGTCTAGCATGTCGGTGAGGTCTACCAGTGGGTCACGATGCCCCAACATCACCCGAAAAAATTCCCAATTCCGCGCAATTTCAAAATCCTTAAGCAACCCCATCGCCATAAATGTCGCGCCTGTGATGCCACGCGGTGTTTCATTATATTGCAGACTATGAATTTCTTTCACGCGGTCACTCGCGCCTAAGCACAAATTTCGTAACATGCTCGGCTTGACAAATCGCTCTACAAATTCTAAAAATTTGACCCGTTGCAAAATGCTGATGCCCACACCCAATGTCGTAAAAAAGCGTCTGTCTTGTTCTGCCTCTAACAACAAAGCAGGAGCAAGTGCATAGCGCGTCAATTCGCCCTCGCGCCAATGCAACGGGTTGGCATAAAACAACATCGCCCCGCCCATGCTATGCCCCACCAGATTCACCACTTTGAGGTGTGTATCGCCCGGTTGTCGGCGGAGTTTGATTACCTCTAGCCATCGTTCCAACGCACGCATGGCGGCGGGCGGATTGCATAGCATTAGCTCTGGCGTGTAACTATCGAAAATCGAATCGCCAAAGCCATTATGGTCTATGGCAATACTGACCATACGCCGATTTGCCATGCACACCATACCGGGCAATTCTTCCCAAATGCGATGATTCCCCGTCCAACCATGTATAAAAACCGCGTACCCCTGCACATTCGATATTCTGTCGACTAAATCTTCATCGGGTGTGGGATAATCTTCAGGCCACGTCACCTGCCATTTAAATTCTGTGAGTCCACTTTCATCCAACATCGCCATCCCTTCTGCGGGGTTGATATAGCCATTTTTGATAAGGTCGGTCATGTGATAGGTGGCGGTGTAGGTGTTGGGGACGATACCGGGTGTCCGAAAACTATAGCCATTCACCCAATCGAGTGCCGTTTTTTTGATGAGCATAATACACACCCTTCTATACATAGTATGGCAAAGCGAAGATAATTTTATTATAGACCTATTGAAGCGTGAGGGCGCGTTACAATTCTTATGGAACAACTATTTTGAATTCAAATGATTTTCAAATTTCAATGGATAAGCATTTTCAAGTCAATTATCAGCTTAAAGCACCCCTATCCCCCCCAGCCCCCTTATCCCCACTGCGTGGAGAAAGGGGGAGAAACCTATTTCTAGGCTTAGGGACGCGATTAAAGGCTTGTCCGTAGTTGTTTTGATGATTTTGCGTAGATTTGGCAGGCGGTGAACCACCTGCCTATGCCATCGAAACCCCGTGAACGGGGTTGCTATGCCAAAATATGATGTGGAATAGGATATAAAATTTCCCGTTAAGCAAATTATCGGTGTAAAATGGATTTGTGGATATTCATTTGACCATATATCAACATAGAACAACCCGTTTTCACGGGTTTTAGTGTAGCAGGCAGGTGGTTCACCGCCTGCCTGTGCAACGAAATTTGCCAATTCACATGCGAGGATAATCATGCCACAAATTTTTTTAAGCTACAAACGTGAAAATGATTCCCAAAAGGGTGATGAAATTCATCGTGATGAAGTGATTAAAGCCCTTGAGAACTTACCTTATGACTACTGGTATGATAAAGAACAAATTCAGGGTGGCGAATTATGGCGACAATCTATTGAAGATGCCCTCGAAAATTCATTTGTGTGTTTGGTAGTAGTTACTGATAAAGTAATTAAATCAGAGTGGTCGTTTTTTGAGGTATCATTCGCACTTGGTTTTGGAATTACAGTTATCCCATGGTATGTGAATGGCAACCCGCCTCCACCTAATACCACATTTGGAACTTTGTTGAATGAACTCAATGGTATTAAAAATTTATCTGAATTGAACAATGAACTTTCAAAAAGGCAGAAAAATTATGTAGAAAACTTTTTGAATGATGAAATTCTACAAATAACACTAAGAACCCGCGTATTAGCTTATCTTGGATATGCTTTTGCAGTAAAAGGATTTAGAGATGATGCTTATAAATGGTTAGATAAATTCTGGGATGAATATAACACATTAGACTGTAAGTTGCGTAATTTATGGCTTAATCATTCGTCAGCTTTTAATCGTAAACAAAAGCGAATTTATAATCAGCTTATTCAGGAATTTAAGGATCTTAGAACTCCTGCTAGTGGCTTATGGAAAAATATTGCGCCTTCAGGTGAAAAACAAATTCATGCTGCTTCAGAATGTTTTTTTGAATATTTAACACATTTAGACAATTATATGGACTCCCAATTAGGTGTTCATGTATGGTACAAACAGTTTCGTAAACGAATTGATTATTTGGGATATGATTTTTCTAATAGTACAAAATCAGTTATGCGTATACCTGAACTATATGGTTTGAATAAAGATGAAATGGATGAACTACCATTTTTCCATTTCCTTATCCCAGATATCGATTTTAAAAAAGATTAGGACGAGTTGACATTTTATAAAAAGGCATTTATTTGTCAACAGAACCTAACCTGCCTATTTTGGAGATGTAGTGGCGGATTAGAGGCGGTAGCCTCGTATATCCGCCATAATGCTCCTAAACTGAAATGCACATGATTCCCCTATATCCATCTTGCGCCCAATCCA
>DAOTUO010000026.1:0-4534 GCA_034436595.1 Anaerolineae bacterium
GAATATATTGAAGAATACAACCCTATTTGGGATGAGGCATAATGTATAAACGTTGGATACTCGCGCTGATGCTCATCAGCGGCACAATTTGTATAGACCAAGCCACCAAACAAGCCATCATCGAAACCCTAGACCGTTATGAATCGGTTGTTCCCATCCCATTTGCAGCGGATATCTTGCGCTTTACCCACAGCTATAACACGGGCGCGGCATTTGGGCTATTGCCCCAAGCGGGGGACTTATTTCTCTATATGGCGCTTGCCATCGTCATCGGCATGTTGATTTTTTATGGGCGTATCGCCCCAGAAGCGCATATCACGCGCATGGGGATTGCGCTGATTTGTGGGGGGGCGTTGGGCAATGCCATAGACCGTCTGCAACATGGGCATGTGACTGATTTTATCCAGTATAGTATCCCTAGCACCAATTTCTCGAATATATCCAACCTCGCAGACCATGCCATTGTCATCGGTGTGCTATTGGTTATTCTCGAATCGTGGCGCTTAGACCGCCAAGTCAAACCGCAATCTGCGGAAAGTCCCGTTTCCGATGAATCGAAAGGTACAGAAAATGCGTAAATTAATTCTTTTTATCCTGTTTATTTTGCCACTAGTCGCTTGCGAAGCCACTGGTAATGACCAACAAGACCCACAAGCGGCACAATCTTTTTTTCCGACCTTTACGGGGTATAACATAGAAGGGCTACAAGGAGTGCAAGATGCTGTACTCGGTGGACTCACCGCGTTTGGCATCGGCACGGGCAATCTGCCGTTTTCTGCATTGATGTATAAGTTAGACGATTTTGTGGATTGTTACCGCGAAACAGGCGCGTTTGATGCCCGTCTGTATGTGGAACGGCTCTCCAATGTGGATGATGTGCGCCTGCCTGTGGCGGGGGTGTTGGTCGTCCTCAATCAAAATCGCGTCATAGACAACTTTTTGCCATGTATCACCCGCCCGCCCTCCGATATTGCACGAGTCATGACCGCCGAGCCGTGTACGGGTAATGGCACATTCCAATCTGGGACAGATACCATCAGTTATTTATATGCCGCCACCGATGAACCCCTATGTGCGTTGTGGCAGGCACATTTTACCAGTTTGGGCGGGTAAATATCCTAAATAAGTCATATAGCGGTGAAATTGGTGCTATTTGTCATATCTTTTTATGTAGACCAGTTGGTATAATAAAAAGGTATTGATAGATAGCATGAAAGCAAGGTCATCGCCATGTCCAATTCAAAAATTCTTATCACGGGTGCGCCCGGTAATGTGGGAACAGAAGTCGTTTATGGGTTACAACGCGCAGGTGTTCCGTTTCGTATTGGGGCATATCATGTCGAATCTGCCCGCACCACCTTTGGCGCAGATGCCGATATTGTGCCATTCGATTTTCTCCAACCAGAGACTTATGAAAATGCCTTTGCGGGTGTTGAACAGCTCTTTTTGGTGCGTCCACCCGCCCTGTCTAATGTGGCACGCGATATTGCCCCTGCTATTCAATCGGCAGTTGCCGCGGGTGTGAAGCATATCGTGTTCTTATCCATACAAGGCGTAGAGAACAACCGCGTAGTGCCTCATTATAAAATTGAGCAAGCTGTCTTAGAAACAGGCATAGACTACACTTTTTTGCGGGCGAGTTTTTTTATGCAGAACTTATCTACCACTCATCGCGCCGAAATCCGTGATGAGCATAAGATAATTGTGCCTGTGGGCGATGCCAAGACCAGTTTTATTGATGTACGCGATATTGCTTCTGTAGCTGTTTTAGCCCTCACCGATGACGCTCACCGCAACCAAAAATATACGCTCACAGGTGGCGAGGCGCTCGATTATTATCAAGTCGCCGAAAAATTATCCCAAGCATTATCTCAACCAATCACCTATATGCGCCCATCGGTCAATACATTTTTACGCCGACAAAAGAAACACGGTCAAAAATTTGGCTATTCGCTGGTCGTTACAGCACTTTATACCATCACGCGTTTGGGCAATGCCAAAACCGTCACGGATGATGTTATGCGTCTGTTGGGACGTGCGCCGATTTCGTTTGACCAATTCGCCCACGATTATGCCTCTAGTTGGCAACTGTCACCGATATTGGCGTAAGATTCATAGATATAAGCCTATCTTATGTGAATAGACCAATTGGTATAATTGTTGATAAAAAGGGATATTTCTGATGAGAATTGATATTTTTCATGATACCATCTGCCCATGGTGTCGGATTGGCAAGCAAAACCTCAAACGCGCATTGGAACAATGGACAGGTGAACCCGCCGAAATTCACTATCACACATTTTTCCTCAACCCGTCTATCCCAGAAGAAGGGCATCCGTTCCGCGAATATATGAAAGCTAAAGGTGGGGGACGTGTGCCATTGGAGCAATTTTTCGATGCACCGCGTCAGGCAGGGGAGCGTGTAGGGCTAAAATTTGACTTTGAAGCCATCACCCATGCGCCAAATTCGACATTATCGCACCAACTGATTGTTATCAGCCCACAAGCCCAACGTGAGGCGATGATAGATGCCATTTATGCGGCTTATTTTGAGCATGGGCAAGATATTGGCAAACTAGACGTGCTGGTAGAGATTGCCCGTGCACAAGGCTTTGATGCCGATACAATTCGCGCCCAATTGGTGGCGGGTGAGGGACGCGCAGATGTGCTAGAAGATGCCGAAAACGCGCATCGCTTGGGTATTAATGGCGTGCCGTTTTTTGTATTTAATAATCGCCTCGCATTTAGTGGCGCACAGCCAATTAATGTGATTTTGGATGTCCTCAAGCAATCGGCAGAGATGACCACCAAATAAACTGTGTTATCCTATATTTATGGATATAAATTACCATAGATAGGGGATTTATCATGAGCAACGAACAGGCATTAGCACGCGCACGGGTATCGCTAGATGGATTGTCATTAGGCGATGCGTTAGGTGGTTTTTTTGAGATGTCTACCAGCCAGCGCATGGCAAAGGTGATTCAAGAGCGCCAATTACCCACTGTTGAATGGCGTTTTACCGATGATACCAACATGGCACTTTCCGTTTATGAAAATTTACGCCGATATGGTGAAATTAATCAAGATGAACTGGCTAAAAGTTTTGTGGCACATTTTGACCGCTTGCGTGGATATGGACCCGGAATGCGTACCTTTGCACATCATGTAGGGCAGGGTGAGGCATGGCAAACGGTGGCGGTAGAATTATTCAAAGGCGGGTCATTTGGCAATGGTGGGGCAATGCGGATAGCCCCACTCGGTGCGTATTTTGCCGATGACATAGCAAAATTGGTCAGTGAAGCCAAAAAAGCCACCGAAATCACCCATGCTCATCCAGAAGGCATCGCGGGGGGGATTGCCGTAGCCGTTGCCACAGCCATCGCATGGCAAAACCGCGATAATCCGTTATCACGCGCTGATTTTATCGAGCAGATTTTACCCCATATCCCCAAAAGTGATGTTCAACTCGATTGTCTGCTGGCACAGAAATTGCCGAGTGTACAATATGTTGCTATAGATGAGGTGGTCAAACACATTGGCAATGGGAGCAAAATCACCGCCCAAGATACAGTCCCGTATGTGCTATATTGCGCGGGGGAATACATACACCATTTTGAAGATGCCTTCTGGTTAACTGCCAGTGGTGGCGGAGATGTGGATACCACCTGCGCGATGGTGTGCGGGATTGTAGCAGTATCGGTTGGGGGGGATAAATTGCCTGTCGAATGGCTAAATCGGCGTGAGCCCTTGCCCGATTGGGCATTTATCGGTGAATAATGAGTTCCACATGAGCGATTAGCCCAAACTATATCGCTATTTTGGATATGGCGGGGCGGTTTGGCATACGATTGTGCCTATAGGACATTTTCATATAGGAGAAAAAAATCATGCCAACCCTGCCCAACTACACCCAATTTGATGGACGTTACTGGGATACCGCCGTCATCCGCAATGCACTCGATTATAGTGGCGTGATTGCCCCGCATACCAACGCGCCATACACCGAAGCCTTATTATTAGGCGTGAGTGGAGGAATCACTTTCGGTTATTTCACTTTTCACTATGAGGGGTACGACCCACAGGTAAATTTGCTCACACGCAACACATTCGAGCCGTCACAGACAATTTTTGACCGCATGGGTATCGCCCAAGATGTGTTACAAACGACCAACCCCGATAAAGCCCGTCAGACCCTCATACAGACAATAGAAGATGGTCATGTCCCCATTATTTTCCCCGATATGTGGTCATTGCCCTATAATGCCATGAAATGGGATGATGGCATGTGGGGCGGGATGCCTGTGATTGCCATCGGCTATGACCCTAATGGCGAGGCAGTTTTGTCTGATAGGTCATATTATCCCCTCACTATCCCCGCCGATGTTTTAGATAAAGCACGCGCCAGAATCAAAAAAGATAATGGAGAAACGATTTTGAAATCAAATGATTTTTCAGAAAAAGAGAACCTTTTCAGGGCTTGCCTTGTGGCTGACATACGCACTGCGTGCTAGTCAGCCAGTACACTTCTGCC